>CAJBHC010000039.1 GCA_903952785.1 uncultured bacterium
AGATATCGCTCTTGGGCCTTCAGTTGCATTTAATCCTTGACATGATTTATAATGTTCATTTTTTTCATCCAATATGGTTAGTGTAGAAATCGGAACATGCAACTTCTCTGTTGCTTCTTTTGTGAATCGGTCAAAACGCTCTTCTGGAGCAAGATTGTCTAAAAGTCCCATTTCTTGGATTCTCTTTAGACTTGAGTCTTCTATTGATTGATTTCTTTTTTTCATGTTAGTATTGTAGTTTAACTATTATAACTTAATTATACTACTATTGGCGCAAAATGCTATATATGATTTGCTTCCCCGTCCTTAGAATTTTGTGGCCGTTTCAGCACTTATTTGGTTTGTTATTTATGATATAATATTCTCATGAGTGTAAAAATAAAGCATCTTAGTATAAGTCTATTAATTATAGTTATATTTACAGTTCCGCTATACTTTGCAACCCCATATTTAATTAATATATTTTTGAATCCTCAAAAATATATTAAATTGGGCAACTTTTTTGTAAACTACAGCGTTTCTGATTTTCAAATTCAAATTTTATCCGTCTCTTTTTACACATTAATTGTTTTGATAGGTTATATCGTCTATCTGCTCGCAACAGTCTCAACTAGGGCACAGTTGTTATCAGATTATCAGAACAAGGACCTGCTAGTTGCTAAATACGGATTAGAGGAGCTGTATGCTAATGCACCAATTCCATATTTAACAATAAACTCTGATGGTGAGATATGTGGATGTAACAAATCCGCCCTCAGGTTCTTTGGAGTATTGCCAGAAGAGATATTGAGTAAGAACTTTTTTGCGTATGCTTCAGAGGAAGATGTTGAACTTGGAAAAAAGTTCTTTGATTTCTACAAATCTGATGTTCCAATAAGCAAAAAAGAAATCAGAATAAGGGTTAAGGATGGTGAAATAAAATGGGTTTCTCTTTCAATCTTTTTAACTAAAGACGCCTTTACACAAGACAAGAGCGGGCTTGTAACAGTATTTGATATTTCAGACCAAAAACAGCTAGATCAAGCAAAAACAGAGTTTGTTTCTCTTGCTTCTCATCAATTAAGAACCCCACTTGCAACCATTAAGTGGTATTCAGAAATGCTTAATTCAAATCAATTAGGAAAATTGAACGAGAAACAAAAAGAGTATATTGATAAGGTGTATCTTGTAAACACTGGGATGATTGATCTGGTGGAGATACTTCTTAATGTTTCAAGAATAGAAATAGGAACTCTGAAAATAGAAAAGCAGCCTGTGAACGTGTCAGAGATAATAGATAGTATTTTGGTTGAACTAGCATCGCAAATTGATAAGAAGAAAATAATGTTTAAAAAGGATTATAATAGCACGTCAACCATCATAGACAGTGATCCAAGACTACTTAGAATTGTAATTCAGAACTTAATTACAAATGCAATTAAATACAATAAAGATGGGGGTAGTGTGACAGTAAGCCTTGAAAAGGGTTTTGGTATTGGTCAGAGTTCTGTAATCATATCAGATACAGGGCTTGGTATTCCAAAAGAGGATCAGGATAGAATCTTTTCAAAACTATTCAGAGCGAGGAACGTTAAGGACGTGGGTAGTTCTCAGAGTACAGGTCTAGGGCTATATCTAGTTAAATCTGTAGTTCAGGCCTTGGGCGGTAGTATAAGTTTTAAATCGGAAGAAAATGTTGGCTCAACTTTCACTTTAGGGTTATAATATATACATGGAAATACAAAATACAACAAATCAAAATGATGCGTCAGTAGATATTAATAAAAAGAAGGTGCTTGTAATTGATGATGATGAAAACCTGACTTCTGTTCTAGTTGATAAATTAAATTTCTCTGGCTTTGATGCTGATTTTTCAAATGATAGTGAGTCGGGATTAAAGAAAGCAATAGAGACAAAGCCTGATGCAATTCTTTTGGATGTTAAAATGCCAAACATGAGTGGGTGGGAAGTATTGGAAAA
The DNA here is from genome assembly GCA_903952785.1 of uncultured bacterium. Classification (GTDB taxonomy): domain Bacteria; phylum Patescibacteriota; class Minisyncoccia; order Phycocordibacterales; family CAIZLB01; genus CAIJKW01. The sequence continues at coordinate 1,960 of CAJBHC010000039.1, forward strand.
GCTTAGGGTTGATACGTGGGGGGAGACGGCTAAGGTTATAATGTTGACGTCAATAGATCAGGCAGAAAGTGTCGCTCATGCAATGGAGGAGGGAAGCACTGTATTTATCGTAAAAACAAATTATACACTAGATCAGGTTGTTGGAAAGGTTAAGGAGGTTTTGCGTGTAAAGTAATTGTCGCAGGCCAAGTAAATTTACTAACATTGTAATATCCAAACGACGAGCCCTGTGGCGATTCACCAGAGTCGTCTACTAAATCGCCTAATGGGTGGTATAATATCACTATGAATTTTGATAATAAAAACAGAGGAACAGTTTCATTTGTATTCTATTTCATTATCGCTTTAGCCTTACTCGCTATAGCTGGATATTATATTGGAATTAATGAACAGCAAAAATTATTTAAAATTATTTCGGATAAAAAACAACAACAGAATCAGATTGAAATCGGCAATTCTCCAATGCAAGATATTGGAGCGCCAAATCTGTCTATTGATCAGGATTCGTCAATAAAAAGTATAATAGATTCTCCTTATGTGGTGCTTAGAAATTTAAAATCTAATTCAAGTATTGGTGCTGGTGTTGTCGGTAGTGGGGCTAGCTCTATTGTAGTGGATGGAACAAGTACTGATGTTGGACCAAATGTTGATGTAAATTCAACAGCGTTTTCTGCTGTGTTGGATGTTGCTAGGAAAGCAAAATATTTACTCTGGCTCACAGACAGTACTGCTGTAGATGTGGAGTTGGTAAACGGGGTGGCGACAGGAAAGAATTGTTATACTTCTCCAGATGGTAAGGTGTGTTTTCCTAAATATAAATTAGAAAAAGTTTGGGCAATCGGAGACTTAAATAAGGATAAAATGGATGATGCTTTAGTATCAGTCTCTATAAGTGAAAATGTTTTGCAAAATAAGCCTATAGTCAGCAGGCTGTTTGCTTTAATGTCTACGTCTACCGTGGGTCAAGATGTGTCTAGTTCATCGGTGGCCACATCAGGTATGTCACATTATGTTGTTCCACTTAATTACGGATATGATGTAATTCTATATTCAGCAGATATTAGCGAAGGCGATATAATTTTATTTGAAAGTATTTACAGAAAAGGTGATGTTCCTGGTAAGCCATCGGCAAACATGGTAGTTAGACACAAGATTGAAGGTAATGCTATTTATCTGACTAGTGAAGCAACATTATTTGCGGAACAAAAAGAGAGTACATCAATTTGGTATCCATATAATTATGAGATTGATGGTTTAAATTTTTCATTCAAAGCACCTGATTCGTGGCAAAAAGTGGAGAGCTTTGATAAGGCTGTAAAGATAATTTTTAAAGAAAAAGGTGGAAGAAATCTTGTTCTTGAGACAAGAAATATTGTTGAGACTTGTTCCGAGTATAATTTAAATTTGAGTGATTCTAAGGATGTTAAAATCAAAAGCTCAGAGTTTATTGATTTGGGGCAATTTGGGGTAGGGCTCTATGTTAAGTATGCAATAATCAATATTAATGATTCAGGTTTAAAACAATATCATGCTGATATATGTGTAACTGACAAAAACACTGACAAGAAGGTTTTCAGTCTCTATTCAACTACAAAAGAAGATGATATTCCATATTTTTCAATTTTCGATAAGATTTGGAGTACATTCAAGATTGTGCAGGAATAGTGTGTCTTGGTGTTTTAAGCTATTGCTAATTTGAATATTGCGTGGTAGTATTTGGACATGAATAAAGTTTTGACCAAAATATCTATATTGTCTATTGTATTTATTGCGCTGTCTGTTTTTGTGCCACAAGGTCAAGTTGGCGCTTCTAGTTATTATGATAATAGCTACGGATATGGTGGAAGCGCCTACTATGGTGCTTCTGCTACTATTGGTGTATACGGTGGCTATGGCGAAAGTACTTACGGTAATTATGGAGGCTACAGTGATCCATACAGTAGTTATGGAGGATATGGAGGAGGTTATTATGCTGACCCATATAGTAATAATTACACTGGTTATGGAGGTTACACCAATGCATACGGTGGAAGCTATTATGATTCATCTTATGGTTGTGGGTATGACTGTGGATGTAGTAGTTATAGTGGATGTGGAAGTAGTTACTCATATAGTGCACCACAATACAATCAATCGTACACTCAACCCTTTCAATACTATCAGTATCCCCAAATAACATTTGTTCCAACGGGAAATAGCAATGGAGGTATAACTCAATCTTATCAATATCAAAATTTTCCCCAAATAACATTCGTCCCAACTCAGAATAATATAAACAACAGCTCTTATAACAATTCTTCAAGTAATACAACGGCAACAGCAGGTTCTTTGTATTATCAAGCTGGTAATGGACAGCCTTACAATCAATCTGGGTACAATTCTAATTATAATTACGGAAATCAATATCAAAACGGTGGACAATATCAAAGTGGAAATGGGGGATTTATAAGAACAAACTAATCATTTAGATTTAGGTTGTGAAATATGGCGTGAAATAATGACAAGACTAATTTTAGCTGATACAATCAAGTGACATAAATATGCTGGAATTTCTAATCACACCAATCATTGACTCAATGCCTTATTTTGCCTCAATGGGCATTCTTATTTATTTGGTAGTTTTTATCGTCTCTGGATTAGAATCAAGCCCGGTGGGTGCAGTATTTCCGGGAGTTATTGTAACGCTTTATTTTGGTTCGATAGTCTCTCAAGGGTACATGGCTTTCTGGCCATGCGTTATTGCCTCTATAGTTGGTGCATCAATTGGTGATACTGTTAGTTACTACGTTGGAAGATACGGTAGACGATTCTTTAAAGATGATCATAAATTTTTGAGTACAACAAATTTGCAAGCTGGACACAAATTTTTTGATAAGTATGGGGCAAAGAGTATTATTATAGCTAGGTTCATTGGGCCAATAAGACCTGTTGTTCCAATAGTGGCTGGGACAACTCATATGGACTTTAAAATGTTTACGATATGGAACGTGATTGGTGCAACGCTTTGGTCTTTAGCATATTTAACACTCGGAGTTGTTGTTGGTAAAAAGTGGCACATCATCGGACAATATTTCTCAGAAGCTGGTTTAGTATTGTCTCTTGTTGGTATAATTCTATTTGTATTGTGGTTAAAGGCGGAGAGGAAGAAGAGTATTGGTGTTTGATGAGATGGATTGGATGTAGTGAAAAGGTGCGAGAGTTGGTAGATGAAAGGGGGAGTCAATATTTTTTTGGGTACAAAGCAAAACTCCGAAAATCTTTTGTAATTCTTTATAATTTCTTTATATAAACTTTAAGTACTTTTGTTATGATCTCTTGATGATCTCAAAAATACAAAAAAGACAAGGTGGTTTTGCTTTTATCGTCTTTATTATAATAATGGCTATGTCGTTAATGTTGATGATTATTAATTACTCAGAAAATGAAAAGCGGATTGCAGATAATGTTAGGGAGATAATAAAGACGGAAAGAGATTTGCAGAATGGTCTGTTATGTGTTGGTCGTATTTCAAATATATTATCAAGATATCCATTGCTTAATGATGATTTAATTTTACATATTAGGGATCTAAATATAAGTGAATTGGATGACAAAAACTATTGGGTTAATGGATATGGTTTTTCTAATTACAAAGGAAAGGATAGTCCGCAATTCAATTGTCGGGTTTTAAGTTTTAACATTTGCGATGATTTTGATTGTAATTATAAGGCCGTTGTTCTTGGCGACGGTGATGACGGGGATGAATCTCGTGTTAAGATTTATATTGAGTGGAAAATTGATGAGCATAGATTTTATGTTAGTAAATTAAATTTGATTAACTAAGACTCAAATATACTTTTACACATCAGTGCTGATTTGATACATAAAATCTTTGCCAATTCTTTAGAAAATCTTTATAAAAATATCATGTCCGTCTGATAGAGTGTTGGCATGAATAAAAATAATGTAATTGAAAAGGCCGTTCCTGTGACGCATCTACAAAATGTAAATGTGGCACAAAAGACCGCAATTTCAAATTTTTTGGGAAGATATAAATTATTAAATAAAGCAAACGGATTCACGCTTATTGAAGTCTTGGTTGTTATTGGAATATTAGCTGTTCTTGCAACAGTTGTCCTTGTTGCGGTTAATCCAGCAAAGCAATTCAAAACAGCAAGAGATTCTCAGCGTACCGCAAATGTGGCATCAATATTGAATGCCGTGAGTCAGAATGTTGCGGATAACGCCGGGGTTTTCAGTTGTAATGGGGAAGCTAAATCGCTTCCTGCAACATCAACTGTAATGAAGAGTGGGGCAGATGGATATGACATAGCAGACTGTTTAACTCCAACATACATCTCTTCTTTGCCTTATGATCCAAAGAAAGATGGCGCCGTTTGGGAGACCACAGATCACTATGATACAGGTTACCTTATCTCTGAAGACGCCTCTGGGAGGGTCACTGTGAAGTCAGATATTGCGGAAACAACTGCAACAGGGGAGATATCAGTAACTAGGTAGGCTTTAGTAATATAATACCGCAGAGAGCCATATATGCCCTTTAGGCCTATGGCTTTTCGTGGTTTCTCATGAACTATTTAACTATGATAAATATAGGTGAAAAGGAAGTGGAATAGACGGTGTTTAGTTAACCTTCAAGGGTGACAC
>CAJBHC010000040.1 GCA_903952785.1 uncultured bacterium
CTATCAATTTGATTGAATTGATTGATTATTCCATTCCTTATTCCGATATCGTAAAAATATATTTTAAACTTCTTATTGATTTCGTTTTTTAAATTCCTGCTGTATGCTTTCAATCTAAATATAACGAAGGTCTTTTCTAACAAATCTATGTATTTCTTTACAGTAACAGAACTGACCTGTAATTTATTTGCAATTCCATTATATGAACAGTCATTTCCAATCTGAAATGCTATGTATTTTAGCAAATCTACAATTATGTCTGACTTTTTTATTCCATCAAAAGCGAGAATATCCTTTGAAGCGTATTGATATGCTATAGAAGTTAGCTTCTCTTTTTTATCCACCGGAGACAGGTGATATACCTCTGGATATCCACCATAAAGCATGAAGTTATTAATCTCATCTTGTAATTGAAAATTATTTTCTGTTATCTCCCTAAGTGAAAATGGTAACACCATGAACTCCCAAGAACGTCCAACAAGAGGCTCCCCAACTTGTTGAGACAATTCAAATGACGATGAACCTGTTGCAATGAATTGAATATCTTTATAAGTATCAAATAATATCTTCAATAATTCCCCTATTCTTGCAATAGAATGAGCCTCATCCAAAACTACAATTTTATAGTTTTTAATGTAATTATAAATTGTGCCGATATCAAAAGAACTCAACAAACTCCTTATTTCAGGTAGTTCACAGTTCAAATAGATAGAATCATCGTGTTTTTTGACGATTTCTTTGACTAAAGTGGTCTTTCCCGCCTGCCTTGGACCATATATTATAATGATATTATTGGTAAAAAGCCTAGATTCTATCTGATCTTGTATGTGGCGTTTTATGATTTTCATGGGGTTATTATACCCCTAATTCAACAAAACGCAACATTCCTTGAATTACAGTTTAAATAATGTTGCGTTTATTTGAATTACAGCCGTTTTTGGAGCTTTTTTCTTATACCTTCAAATACTTCTTCACCGCCAAGTAACTAGAAACCGCCCCTAGTATTAGCCCGGTTCCCACCACCACAAAGAACATTTGTCCAAAGTTTCCTACATAGTAATTAAACACATTAAGACCAGTTCCAAGATTAAACGTCAACGGTCCCACATAGTAAGTCATTGGATACAGAAGAATCAAAGTTATGATTCCCGCCACCGCTCCATACATCAGTCCAACTGTAACAAACGGTCCCCTAATATACATCTCACTCGCTCCAACAAGTCTCATCACAGCAATCTCCTCTCGGAAAATATAAATTGCAAGTCTAATAGTATTGAATGTTATCAAAATTGAAACAAGCGCAAAGAAGGTTACAACTATCGTTCCTAATTTTCTTGATGAGGTCATTATTCTATTCAATGCGTCAATTGCTGCCTTGTTATTTGAATAGTTTACTCGCTCAATTATCCCCGCCCCACTTCCATCTACCCCTGTCTTTTGGCTATCTAGGAATTTAACAATAGTCTCATACTGCGATGGATCTTTTGCTCTAATATTAAAACTTGCCCCTAGTGGATTTGTTCCAATCTCGTCTAGCGCCTGAAGAGTTAACTCGTCATCTTGATGTCTTTGTCTGAATTGTGTCAACGCCTCTTCTCTTGTAGTTAAGGTAGCTGATGCAACTTCTGGCAAATTCTTAATCGATTTATGAAGTGAGGCAATATCTGTATCACTTGCAGTTTGAGTAATGTAGACGTTTATATCCACCTTACTTTCAATTGACTTTAGGGTTGAGCCAAGCATCGCGCCTATAAAAATTATTGACGATATAACAAGCAATGTCACAATCATCACCAAAACTGAAGCCAGAGAAACTGAACCGTTTCTCCAGAAGCTTACAAAACCTGACTTTAATGTTCTTTTTATATTTGTCCAAATCATGACTTTATTTTATTATATATTTTAATTAAACTACAAACTCACCCTTATCGCTATCCATCACAACCATTCCATCCTTCATTGAAATAACTCTCTTTCCAACATGGTCAACTACTCCAGTATTGTGTGTTGTTAAAATAACAGTTGTACCAAGGTCATTAATTTTCTTTAAGATTTGTACAATCTCATACGCCGTCTTTGGATCAAGATTCCCTGTTGGTTCATCGGCAATAATTATATCTGGTTGATTAACAATAGCGCGAGCAATAGCTACTCTTTGCTTCTCACCTCCTGAGAGTTGATGTGGAAAATTGTGCATCTTTGTACCGAGGTCAACTAGTTCAAGAACGTGAGGAACGTCTGCATGAATTTCCTCCTCTGTCCTTCCTGCTGCCTCCATCGCAAAAGCTACGTTCTCATAGGCAGTCTTATCAGCCAACAACCTGAAATCCTGGAAGACTGTTCCAATACGTCTTCTGTATTCATTCATGTCAGACTTTCTGATTTTATGAATATTTATGTTTTCAAAAGTCACATCCCCTTCTGTTGGTTTCTCTTCCGCCAAAATCATTTTTAGCAACGTTGTTTTTCCAGCTCCTGAATGACCTACAATTGAAACAAATTCTTTTGGCTTAATTAATAAAGTGACACCATTTAAGGCGTCCGTATTATCGGCATATTTTTTTGATACTTTGTCTAGGAATAACATTCTTCTATTATAACCCCATATGTCATTTTTACAAAGTGGAATTTTTTGGTTCTATAAGAATTATACCGTTACAAGCCGGTCAAATGCTATAATATGTGTGTATACTCTAGATAATTACGACAGAACTTCTACCCCTATATGAAAAGTTGACGGAAATACCGTCACTTTTTCACATAGGGGGTAAAAGTCTTGGCCATGATTCGCAAAAATTTACCACACTAATTCTATCAGAACCGATTTTCCGAAAGATCCTGTAGCGCTACTTCTAACTGTTTTTCTTTCTCTGGTGCGCCTTTAACGTTTTGTATTCCTGGTGGAATGCCATGCCATTCGTATCGGCCCTCCATATAGCTCACTCCTTTTCCGGGGATGGTATGAGCGATAATAACCGATGGTCGCCCTAAATTAGTTTGAGCCTTCATGATTGCGGTATCAATTGCTTCAATATTGTGCCCGTCTATCTCCTGAACATACCAATCAAAGGCTTTCCATTTATCATATAAAGTGGCACCCACAGGTGAAAGTGGCATCACAGTCTCTGTGTCTCCCCCAATCTGAATATTATTTCTGTCAATTATTGCAATCAAATTCACAAGCTTCTCCTTTGCCCCAAGCATAACAGCCTCCCAACTTTGTCCTTCATTCAATTCTCCATCGGACATTAAGCAGTATATAAATCTCTTTGGTAGTTTGGAATAATTCCTGTCATCCATCTTATCAGCGATAGCCATACCAACTGCCTGTGAGAGGCCTGAACCAAGTGGGCCCGATGATGTTTCTAGTACATTCAAAAATTCTCTATGAGGATGACCTTGCAGTTTTGAACCAAACTTTCGCAGTGTCATCAATTCTTCTTTTGGAATTTCACCAGCCTCAGCAAGGGACGCATATAGAACTGGACAAATATGGCCATTTGATAATATTAACTTATCTTTTTTTCCAAGCACTCCAAAATACAGTGTGGAGAAAATATCCGCCATACCGAGCGCTCCAGCCGAGTGACCAGAGCGCGCTTCCGCCAACATCTTCACAATAGAAATTCTTATTTCCTTAGCTTTTGTTTTTATTAAAGAAATCTGTGTTTCCGTTAACGACATATTTATATTATATCCTAAAAATCTAAAAAAGTATTTGATTGTTTATACTTTTGCCAATTTAGATAGCGCCCACCATATCAACGGGCCCACGCCCGACGCCTATGAATTCAACACAGATTTAAAATGATCATATGCATCTCTTGGTGAATCATCTTCAAATATTGCAGATCCAACAACGAGACGGTGCACCCCAGCGTCAGCAAGAGGCTTTGCATATTCTGGTTTAACTCCACCATCGACAGAAATTATTAGATCAGGAAATTCTTTATGTAATTCTTTTACATAATAGAGAACCTTGTGATCAAACTTTTCACCTTGAAAACCAATCTTATCAATTCCCATAACTTGGACCCCATCTATTTCAATTTCTTCCTTTTTGAAATTATGTAAGATCTTAACAATCTCTTCAATTTCCATATCAAGTTCAAAATCCACTACTACCTCTACGCCCTTTTCTTTAGAATCTCTAAGGGTTCTCTTTATAATTTCTTCAGGTTCACTCTTATAATGGACCACCAATCTACTTGCCCCTGCTGCAATCCATTTTGAAGCTTCATTTTCTACATCTCTAATCATTAAATCAATTTCAAAATCAAAATCCTGCCAATCTGGAAGCCCTTCCTCTTGCTTAATTATCTTTATAAAATCTCTGTCTTCTGACTTTACATATGGCCATGATTTATTTTCAACAAACTTTCCATCCATTACGTCAATTTGTAAAAGTTTTGCGATACCATTCATAGAAGCAACCCTAAATGTCAAATCCTCATAAGAAGACGCCATTATTGCGGGAATTATTTCTGTTTTTTCTTTTTTGGACGATGCAGAATTGTGCCCGTCATCTTTATGTGAATTTGACATTAATTATGATAATTTAAAATTTGTATTAATATATAGAATCTCGTGCGTCTGTCTCCAATTCTTCAATTTGCTCCATTCTTCTTACATGTCTATCTTCTTGACTAAACGGAGTACCAAGCCATAGACGGACCGCCATTATTGCATCACCCTCTGTTATAAATCTTGCCCCTAATGATAGAACATTTGAATCATTATGCTCACGAGAAAGTGAGATTATTTCTTGTGTTCCACCATAGTACAGTACCGCTCTTATGTGAGGAAATTTATTTGCGACAATCACCTCCCCTTGCCCCGATCCTCCAATTACAATCCCTCTAACTTCACCATCTGTAAATTCCAACTTCCCTGCCAGTTTTGCATCTTCCGCTTCTGAAACTGCCTTAACAGCTTTTGGAATTATTAGTGGATAATCATCGTCTTCATCGTACTCATCAGCACCACAATCTATCACAGTGTGACCAGAGAAAGTAATATCCTCTATAATTGCCTTTTTTAGCTCAAACCCTGCATGATCAGACGCTATAAATATTTTCATGTTTTTAAATTTAATTATTGTTTACTACTTCTAAACCATTTGGAAACCGTATTTGTAATAATATTCTTTGTAGAAAGTATATTAAAGATAAGAGCGATGGCACCAAATTGGATGAAGCCAGCTACGAAGCCCCATAGACATCCAGATAAAATGCCATAAAAAGTATTTGGGTTAAAACCAAGCGCCCCATAATTTTGCATTGTTATCATGACCATTCTCCTAAGAAAACCTACGTGGGTTTGAGCGACAATAACAACAAATAGTATTGTCAGGAGCTTATATATACCACCAGCTAGGCCTATCTTGAAAATTGTAATTCTACTCATTTTGTTTAATTAATTTCTATTAGCACATTATAACACCCACAAGCACAACAACAACTGTCCCAGTGTGGAAATATTTGTTGTAATTTAGGGATTTTATTGGATATACCAAATTTAAAAATCTACCAAAACAACAATTTACTACTTTTGACCTCTAATTTTTACATAAATCCAACCAACTACCATAAATATAAGTGTCATTGTTGGTATTATCGCAGCAAAACCATATACAGGAATAGACATGATTTCAGTAATATGTGTCTGAAGTGTATTACACTGGGAAACGGGTATTCCCGTACAATACCTATCACTAAGTTTCCAAATGAAATATAATCCAACAATAAATCCAACGATCGCACTTATCCATATTGGTCTTCGAGAATTTTTCATATTTTTACTTTTGTTTACCCGCCTTCAATAGAAGTTGCAAAAGCCTATGCGTGTACCCTAATTCATTTTCGTACCAATATTTTTTCGACTTTTAATCTTTCCGTAGACCCAACCAACAAATGCCCCTAATGCCGCCCAAATTACTACGCTTGTTAATAATTGCACCATATATTTCGTTCCCGCGTCTACACCACCGATGCCTATAATAAACCATGTTCCAGGACTTAATAAACTAAACAACAACCCAAAATCATCTACAACTATAAGTACGCAATATAAGACAATATAAATTATGATTGCTGTTACAAGACCTCTCAACCAATAGTTTTTTTTCATAAATTTTTAAATTAATTTACCCGCCTTCAAAACATGTTGCAACAATGCATACGTATACCCCATCTCATTGTCATACCATGCCAACACTTTAACCAAATTTCCATTAACAACTCTTGTCAGCTTAAGATCAGCAATCGATGCATGAGGATTACCAATTATATCCCTTGAAACATATTCTTCTTCTGATGCTTCAAATACACCACTCCATCTTGCGTCAAGTGAGGCTTTTTTAAGTATTTCATTTACTTCCTCTTTTGTAGTTGCATGTTTTGCAATAAATGTAACATCCACAATTGACCCAGTAACAACAGGGACCCTCATTGAAACTCCATCGAACTTTCCTGCTAAATCAGTGATTACTTTTGTAACAGCAATTGCAGCACCAGTTGAAGATGGAACGATGTTCATCGCAGCCGCTCTTCCCTCTCTCCAATCTTTTTTGTTTGGACCATCCACAAGTGATTGGCTTGCAGTGTAGCCGTGCACTGTATTTAGAATTGCAGATTCAATTCCGATAGTCTCATTCAATATTGAGATAAGTGGACTTGCTGCGTTAGTTGTACAAGATGCATTTGAAGTAACTGGGCAAGTTGATAAATCAGCCTCATTTATTCCCATGAGAACCGTAGCAGCTTGAGGAGCACCAGCTTCATCCTTTGTTGGGGCTGACACCACAACTCTTTTTGCTCCAGCAGTAATGTGAGCCTCTGCTTTTACTCGAGAAACAAATAGTCCTGTTGATTCAAGAACAATGTCAACTGCCAAATCTTTCCAAGGAAGCATTGCTGGATCCTTTTCTGAAAGATATTTAACTTCTTGGCCGTTAATGATTAACATTCCAGTTTCTTTGTTGGCTTTAACATCTAGCCCACTTCTTCCATATGCGGAATCATATTTTAAAAGATAGGCGATGTTTTCAATATCGGCCAAATCATTTATTGCAACGATTTGTAAATCTGGATTTGTAATAGCTAATTTCAAAAAAGCTCTTCCAATTCTTCCTGCGCCATTAATGGCAATTCTTGTTTGTGACATGTTTTTATGAATGCCAATCTGGGCCACTTTACCTGCCCACATTGGGTATTTTATATAATTAATAGTAACTTGGTTCTATTATATCACCCAGCGGTTTTAAGTCTATTTCAAAAAAGCAAATAGTTCCATTGTATCTAGTGTTTAAAGAACCCCTAAAATTTGACAAGGATTAAGCTTTTGATATTATATAGACACAAATGGATTATTCCGACCGTCCGCGCTGTAAAAAGGCGCGGATATAAATTACCGAAGAAAATCTGTAGCCAGCCGTTAGACAGGCACAACAAAATACCTCTTTCGCGGTTTTTTGTTGATCATTTTTTATATTTTATTTCAGCATCTCCACCAACGTCGTCTTAGCCACCCCTGGATTAACCGCCCCCTTACTCACCTTCATGACTTGTCCCAACAAGAATTGTAAAGATGCCTCCTTTCCCGATCTATATTCTGCTACTACCCCCGCATTTCCATCTATTATCTCTTGAATCATTTTCTTAAGCGCTTCAGGATCATTCTTTTGGATTAGACCTTCTTCTTCTGCGATTTGTTTTGGAGAACGAGCTTCTTCCTTAGTATTATTTACAAAAGTTCCATCTGCCATTTTCTCTCCCCAATATTTCATCAATATATCTTTAGCTGCACGAGAAGACAGCTCCCCTTTATCGATCATCTCAATCATCTCTATAAAGTGTGGAACTGAAATTTGGATATTTGTGCCCGATGTGTTTTTAACCAAACCTGCAATGTCTGATGTTATGTAGTTAATTCCCAGCTTTATTTTCTCTGGGGAATGAGTGGGGCCAGCAGAAGCATTGCTTGAATTTTCAGCGCTTACAAATGAATCGAAGAAATTTCTGAAAACATCATTTTGCACAAACATCTCAGCGTCTTCATCTTTCATGCCATATTCCTTCTTATATCTAGCACGCTTCTCCCAAGGAAGTTCAGGGATTTCTGCTTTTATTAAATCTCCCGCAAACTCAGGAATTTCTGATATAAAAATCTTTGGAAGATCTGGATCTGGAAAATATCTGTAATCATTTAAATTTTCTTTTGCACGCTGTGAAAAAGTTTTGCCTGTTGTCTCATCAAAGCCTCTAGTCTCCTGAACAATCTTTCCTCCCTCTTCAATTACATCAACATGACGCTTTATTTCAAATTCAATTGAACGCTCCACGGATCTGAATGAGTTTAGATTTTTAACTTCAACCTTCGTTCCAAATACACCCGGTGTTTCTGAAACTGATATGTTTACCTCAACTCTCATCTCTCCTTTTTCCATATTAGCGTGACCCGCATTTAGATATCTAAGTAGCAACTGAAGCTCTCTTGCAAATGCACCGGCAACTTTTGCACTGTGAATTACAGGTTCAGTTACAAGCTCCATCAAAGGAACGCCTGCTCTATTAAAATCGACAAGACTAAAGTCTCCCTTAGTATGACTTGAACTTGCAGTATCTTCCTCAAGGTGAATTCTTGTAATTTCAACTGGGTACAAATTGGCGCTCGCCCCGCCGCTGCTCACGCCACCTCCACTAGCCGCCCCTCCAATATCAACATTAATTACACCCCCCTTAATCAAAGGAAATACATATTGAGAAATCTGATATCCTTTTGGAATATCGGGATAGAAATAATTTTTACGATCCCATTCAGTATAGTCCGCAATATCTGCACCGATCGCAGTTCCCACTTTTATAACGTGTTTAACGGCCTCCTTGTTTATAACAGGAAGCGTTCCTGGGTGCCCCATACAAATTGCACAAATATTAACATTAGGCTTCTCCTCATCTGTATTATTTCTACAAGAACAGAACATCTTAGAATTAGTTCTAAGTTCTGCATGAATTTCAAGACCAATTACAGGGTAATAGGTTTTACCAGTTGTAGGAGAAATATAGGTGTTTTCAGGCAATATTGCCAATCCACTTCCCGCGTCCATTGTCTTTAAGTCTGTTGATGTCATAGATATAAGATAGTATAAATATAGGAGTTTGACAACCAATACCCAGTAGGCGATTCACCAGAATCGTCTGCAGAATCACCCAGTAGGTGATTCTGCTGAATCACCTATCCCAGAATCTTCACCAACTCATCTGAAAGATTCTTGATTGCATCTACATCGTATACCGAAACAACGAAGTATTTTTTATCAGCATTCGATCCAAATCTAGCCTTCATAAACTTATCAGCAATACCCTTTGCCTCCCCTGGTTCTAGCAAGTCTGATTTTGTAAATAAGATTATCTCTTCTTTGTTTTCCAGCTCATCGTCAAAAGTTTCAAGCTCTGCTCTTATAGTATTGTAAACTTCCTCTATTCCGCCTTCCTTTCCACCCATTGATTCAATTTCATTCTCAATTGAGATACAATGAAGCAACATCTTAGTTCTCTTCACGTGTCTTAGGAATTTATGTCCCAATCCTTTTCCTTCTCCTGCACCTTCAATAAGACCTGGAATATCCGCAAGAATGTGACCATACAAATCTCCAAGGTTTGGTTCAAGTGTTGTGAATTGATATGCTCCAACCTTTGCTTCTGCTCTAGTCAAAGCGTTCAGCAGTGATGACTTGCCAGCATTTGGAAGTCCAATAAGTCCCGCACTTGCAATAATCTCAACTTCAATATGAAAATTACCTTCCTCGCCTGCTTTTCCCAAAGTATGTTCTTCTGGAGTTTGATTAGTTGATGATTTAAAATTTTCATTTCCAAGACCACCATTTCCACCCTTCAAAATCATTGTCTCTTGCCCTTCTTCGTCTAGTCTAAACACCTCACCAGTCTCCAGGTTGGTCAAAATTGTTCCAACAGGAACTTCAATGAAGAGGTCTTCTCCGTTTGCGCCATGCATACTTCTTCCTCCTCCATGCTGTCCATTTTGAGCAACAAATTCTTTTGTATGACGATAGCGAGACAAAAGCCATGTGTCCCTCACAGCCTTTGCAAAGACATGTCCGCCCTTTCCTCCATTTCCACCAGAAGGGCCACCAAATTCCTTGAATTTTTCATGCAACCATCTAACAACACCATCTCCACCGTTACCAGCCTTAATCCTAATTGTCATTTCATCTATAAATGCCATATATATTGTATTTGTTTTAAATTTAGCTAAATGTTACTTATTAGTGGTAATCCTACCATAGAATGGCCAATACTCCACCTTTTTAACAGGTTTTGAGATGGCACCCCTTATCGCTAAGGCGCAGTCTTATTATCCTAATCAAGTGTCATTTTGACCGTCTCATGCCCTTCTTCTATCTGCTTTAATGCCAACTCAACCAGCTTAAGTACTCCCTCTTTACTACCAGCACCAACTAACCATCTACCAATATGGCAAAAATTAGCATCAGGCACTCCAGTCATCTTTTGTAATTCCTCTGGCGTCTTACCTCCCCACCCTTGTGGAAAATGAGTTCTGGAATCATAAAACCCTTCAGCTATCTGCACCACCTGAGCAGCCCAACCACCCCTAATTGATGGATACACTGAAAACAAAACCTCCTTGTAACCGGCCAGTCTAAATGGTAATTTTTTATCCATTATTATAACCCTCTTGTCTGTCATCTTATCATAAAGTTGTTCCAACTTTTTATCGGCCTCAATCAATGCAAAACCCTTGCGTGCCGTTAAGATAATCATCTTCTGTGCGATAGGAATTAATTTAAAGAATGTCTTATCAAAAACTTTGTTCATCTCTTGGGGGCTAAGTCCTAGACCGTACACAAGATCACAATCCATGTTTATTAATTCCTCAAAGAGAAGCGGCTTTGTTCCATCGGAAAAAAGACTTTTTGCAATTTCAATTCCATTATCCATTGAATCAATTTGCTTAACCAACATCTTATCTACATACTCTGCAACTTCCAAATTGCCAACGATCCTCTTCCCAAACTTCTTCCAGACCAACCCAAAAGAAGCGTATGGAGTTCCCTCGTCTCTCTTTCCTGCGCCTCCTTCCTGATGATGATCAAATCTATTTCTCTTCTCATCATACTCTCTACCAATATCCATGACTACTGTTGCCTTGTCCATCACCTTTCTATCCAGAGTTCTGACAACCCTAACAAACTCTCCACCGTGCTTTTCCTTTATCTCATTATATCCATGAAGAAATTGTCCGAGCCCGGTTTTATCTAATCCGTAATAAAGCAGCGCCGTTGCTGTTGCAAAAACATCATCTGGATGAAAGTTTGCTCCATGAGTTACAATCAAAACATGTGGAGCTTCCTTACCGCCAGCTTTTGCGGTTTCAAGATTAACTATTTTTTTTGTTTTGTGAATTATTGTCTTTTTTATATTATTTAACGTTTTCTTCATGTTTTATTTTTTAATTTTCTTTAATTGCGCTTGATTCTCGTCGAAACCTACTGATTTTGGCACGATTTTTTCGTTTAACAATAGGCTTAAAAATCATTTTTAGAAATAGAGATTTCTTTCATTTTATAGACCTTTACCATTGCAAATAATAGACTTAAGACGAGTGGACCCAATATCAGTCCCGCTGGACCAATAAAGCTAATTCCGCCCAACACTGAGAATAGAACAAACAACGGATGAATATTGATCGATTTTTGCAAGACAACAGGTCTAAGCAAATTATCTATTGCATTAACGAATATCATAGCCCAAAGCAACAGTCCTATGGCTTGGAAAGTTGAACCATACAAAAATGCATATATTATTATTGGGATAAACACCGCTCCAGTTCCAAAACCAGGAATAAAAGATGCCAGCGCCGCAACAGTTCCCCAAAGTGTTGCGTTTGGAATATCAAAAATAAGAAAACCAATTGCAGATACGATACCCTGAACGGCAGCAATTATAAGAGATCCAAAAACGACAAAATGAATGGAAGACTTTATGGTCTTTGCTAAATAATCATACGCATCAGATGAAACTGGAATCAAGTCTTTTATGTCCTTCTGGAACTTTTCTCCATCCTTTAGTAGAAAGAACATTGATATTGTTATTATCAAGATTTTCAAAAAAACGTCAAATGTACCTGAGAAGAAATTACCCAAATTGGAAGCGATCCATGAAGTTGAACCTCCAATGTACTTTTCTAAACGAATATCCACATTGGGCATAATAGATTCTGGAACAATCTTCCTAAGGTTATAATTTAGTGATTCATTTATACTTGATATACTTGACACCCCGATAGTATTGTTTGATGCGTAAGAACTGTATACCCCCTGCGCTTCTAAGAATATCTGAAAGGAGATAAGGGAAACCGGCACAAGAATGATGGCATAAAACAAAATTATTGTAACAATTGCACCCACTGAATTACTCTTCCAAAAAAACTTTGAAATTCTTTTATGAAGAGGATGCAAAAGTATTGAAATTACAACAGCGAGAGACAGAGTTATTAAAAATGGCGATAGAATCATCACTGACAAAACAAACATGATAACCAAAGCCACACCAAAGAATATTTGTGATTTATTATTCATATATGACAATTATACAGCAAAAGATATTTTAAGTCTTCTATATGCAACAAATATGAAAAATAGTCCAGCAACAATTATAATAGATCCAGCAACCAGAAGTGGCGAATAGTATCCAAACGCACCAGCAATTAATCCTCCAATAAACGGTGGAAATATACCAGAAAGAGCTTGAACAGATGAATTCATCCCTAAAACCTGACCCTGCATTGTTTTATCCGCATTTTTACTTACCAACCCCACTGAATTAGAATTTGATAAGCCTATAAAAACAGCAAAGAATGGTGAAACAAGGAGCAAAATTTGCCATGTGGGCATAAATATCTGAAGTATTATAACAATTCCAGCTCCCAGAAAGGACCACCTCAGCACGTTCTCTTCTGACACCCTCTTTGAAACGTATCTTGTGATTAGCGCTTGCGTAATAATAATCCAAACTCCAATATAAGCAAAATAATTACCAATATCAGACTGGGTAAAATCAAATCTCTGAATTAAATACGTCCCTAAAAATCCCATGTTAAATGCAATGCCGGTTGTATACAAGAGGTTTGTAAAGAATAGCGGAGAAAGACTTTTATCAGAAAACGCACGCTTAATCCTGTTGGTTGAGTCAAACATATTAAGCTTCAATTGATTATCCTTATGATTATTTGTTTCAGAAAATCTGAATATGACCATCAATACATTTATAAATGACAATACAGCAGTAAAAATGAATGGGACAGCTGAGTTAAACCAAGGCAAAACACTTGAGTCTGATAATACTCCCCCAACAAAAGGACCTATTATAAAACCAACACCAAATACAGCACCAATTAATCCAAATGTTTTTGCTCTATCTTTTGGTTCTGTAATATCAGCAATTGCCGCCTGTGCAACAGAGATGTTCCCACCTGTTATTCCATCTAATGCGCGTGAAGCAAATATTAGCGGAAGATTTTTCGTAAAGATTCCAATCGCAAATAATATATAACCGAGACATGTTCCAATTAGTGAAATGATGAGTATTGGCTTTCTTCCAAATTTATCTGACAATTGACCAAGAATTGGAGATGCAATAAATTGCATTAATGGATAAACAGACAGTAGGAGACCAAATAGTAAATATCCAGTTTGCGATGATGTTCCGGCTTGCAAAATATATTCCGATGAAGTTGACGCAATAAAAAGCATAGGGATCACAGGAATTAGCACTCCAACACCCAGCATGTCTATAAACACAGTAAGAAGAATTGAAAATATCGATTTGCGTTTTTTCATTTTCAAACTAACTTATCTTAATCTTCTCTGATGTGTCTTTAGAAAAGTAATCTAAAGAGAATTTATCCACTCCCTGCATAAATATTGCAATAGTTGCAATTGCTAATCCAAAATCTCGGACTCCAACAGCGTCGAGCCCAACAACATATGTAATATCAAGCATGTGTAATGCCAAAAGAAGAGCAGAGAATCGTGTAAAATATCCCAACAATAGCGCTGAAGCAAAGATGATTTCAAAAAGACCATTTAAATAAACAAGCTTGAGCGCACTCAATGAGAATATTCCAACAACGCCATCGGGGATATATGATATCCACATACTTGGATCAATAATTTGTTGTGTCCCAAACCATAGAAAAACAAGGGCTATACCGATTCTCAAAACCGTTGCGGAATATTTATTCATTTTATATATGTAATTTGATTATTTTGCTAAATCTCCTATTTTAAGGCCGGCCAACTCATTATTTGGACGTCTTTGATTACCATGCTGATCAACAAAAGCTGGAGTACCATCAATTCCACAAAGACTTAGGATTGCATTTGACCCACCTGGATGCTTGGAAGTAAAGCTTGTCAGATCATAAACTCCACCATTAACAGCCGTCCAACAGCTTGACCCTGAGCTGTGCTTTTGAACATCAGCCATTGTCATTCCCATGGATGTGTTTGTTATTATGTCTGTTCTTACTGTATTAGTTAATGCAGGAACTGGAGTTAATACTGTACCCACCCCACTTATGGGTGTTGAAGTACTGACTGGATTTACAACTGTAGGTGCGTCACTTTTACCAAGATTTGAGAAAACTGATACACTGATAAAAATTACCACTACTAAAATTATAAAAACTAAAAATGATATTGTTGATTTTGACATAGACAGTTATTATAGCACGGCAATTCAACAATACCCACAAATTTCTTTACCTATCTTTTATTGCCCGTGACACTTCTTATACTTCTTACCAGACCCACATGGACAAGGATCATTTCTTCCAATTTTATCCTCATGACGTGCTCCCGCACCAGATTTAACAAAGTTTGCTGCATTGGAAAGATCACCAGCGTAAACTCCGCCGGATCCACCAACCGACTGATCTCCCAGTGTGCTATCCGCTCTAATACCAACCGTTTGAATTGGATTATTATTCACTGCAATTTCACCACTCACCAACTGAATTAGTCTTGTAATTTCGTTAGCAACTGCATTTTCCATATCTTTATACATCCTAAGTCCTTCAGTTTTATATTCAACAAGAGGGTCTCTTTGACCGTATGCGCGAAGAGAAACACTTGAACGCAAATACTCCATCATCTCCAAGTGATCTACCCAAAACAGATCTATTGTTTGTAACATTATATTTCTAGCAGTATAAAGAAACGGTTTATCAGCATCAGCTTCTGCAAAACCATTTGCTATTGCTCCGTCTCTAAATTGCTTACGTCTATTCTCTATTGCCGTCTTTTCCTCTTCTGTTGCTACAGAGAGGAACATTTCAAGTTCTGTCTCAACTTCCTCATGTGAAGCTAGAACAATTCTCTTTCTTCTTGCATAAACCTTGGTTCTTTGTTGATTTAAAACATCGTCATATTGAAGAGTATGCTTTCTTGAATCAAAATGTATTCCTTCAATCTTTCTTTGTGCCATTTCAAGTTGCTTAGAAACTATTCTTGTCTCAATTGGTTGATCTTCCTCTACTCCAAGTTTATCTAGTGCACTCTTGAGAAAATCATTCGCAAAGATTCTCATTAAATCATCGTCAAAAGAAACGTAAAATTGAGTTTCTCCTGGATCACCTTGTCTTCCTGCTCTACCTCTTAGCTGATTATCAATCCTCCTAGCCTCATGTCGCTCAGTTCCTATAATATACAAACCACCAAGAGCCTTAACTTCTTCATAAAGATCCTTTGACCCAGGAGCGCCACCTAATTTAATATCAACTCCACGTCCAGCCATGTTGGTTGCGATGGTTACTGACCCCTTCTTACCCGCCTGAGCCACTGTTTCTCCCTCTTTTTCAGCAAACTCTGGTTTTGCATTAAGTAGTGTATGAGGAACGCCTTCTTTCTTCAAAAAGTCTGATAAAAGTTGGTTTTTTTCAATTGAAACAGTACCAACCAAAACAGGTTGACCTGTTTTATTTAACTCTTTAATCTTCTTGGCTATTGCTCTAAACTTTGCTGGTTCAGTTCTAAAAATTAAATCCGTCTTGTCTATTCTAGTAGTTGGTCTGTGAGTTGGAACTTCAATAACATCAAGTCCATACACCTTTAGAAATTCTTCCTGACTAGTTAATCCTGTTCCTGTCATTCCAGCAAGCTTTGGATACATTCTAAAATAGTTCTGGAATGTAATAGAAGCATAAGTTCTTGATTCTTTTTTGATCTCTACCCCTTCTTTGGCTTCAATAGCCTGATGCAGTCCTTCAGACCAACGTCTGCCGGGCTGTAATCTTCCGGTGGAGGGATCAACAATCATCACCTCATTATCTTTTACGATATAATCCACGTCCTTATGGAATAATGCCTTTGCTCTAATTGCAGTTTCCATATGATGAACATACTTAACTCCTCCCTCACTGTATATATTAGTTACACCAAGAGCCTTTTCAGCAGCGTCAATTCCAGCGTCAGTAACGGAGATGGTTCTAAACTTCTCATCAACGGTATAGTGAACATCTTTTTCTAGTTGTTTTGATATTTCAGCAAAGGTAACATAAAGGTTTCCAGAGTCTGCATAAGGAGATGCAATAATTAAAGGTGTTCTTGATTCATCAATTAAGATTGAGTCAACTTCGTCCACGATCGCATAATTAAATTCTCGCTGTCTCAAATCCTCCGGTCTTTGCTCAAGGTTGTCACGTAAGTAATCAAAACCAAACTGGTTATTTGTTCCATAAGTAATGTCAGCATTGTATGCTGTTTTCTTATCTGTTGGTTGAAGTAGCTCATATACAATTTTAAACGCCCCAACTTCATCTTCTTTTTTCTCGAGCGCTTCCTCCTCTCCTTCCCCTTTAGTCTCTAATACGACAGATGGATCATAAAGGTACGACTCGCCTTCATTAACCACTCCAGTTGATAGCCCAAGTGCATAATATATTTGTCCCATCCATGTTGCATCTCTCCTTGCAAGATAATCATTTACAGTAACAACATGAACTCCTTTTTTAGATATTGCATTTAAATAAACTGCGAGAGTTGCCATCAAAGTCTTTCCTTCTCCAGTTTTCATTTCAGCGATGTTTCCATCGTGCAGAATCATTCCTCCAATTAATTGGACGTCATAATGACGTTGGCCCAGTGTTCGATGAGATGCCTCTCTGACGACAGCAAAGGCTTCAGGCAGGATGTCTTGAAGAGTAGCGCCAGCAATTAGACGCTCTCTAAACTCTAGGGTTTTGGCTTTTAGACCAGCATCAGAAAGAGCCTGAATTGCAGGCTCCAATTCATTGACCTTTAAAACTACCTTCCTATACTTTTTAACTTGTTTTTTAGAGACCGAAAACAGATCAGATATAATGCTCATATAGGGGGTACTTTAGCACAAAAAGCCGATATTATAAAGGGCAAGACCGGGTAGTAAAGACGTCCACAATATTAAATAAAAAACTTTTAATTCTTCTTTTTCATTAAGACCACCCGAATTTATACAATAGGGAATTCTAGGCAATTTTGAAACAAAATAAAAAGCCCGCTTGCGCGAGATTTTTATTAAAGTGGGAAATAATCGTCAAATTATTTCTTTGCTTTCTTTGCCTTCTTCTTTGGAGCTGCTTTCTTGACTGCCTTCTTTGCAACTTTCTTAACTACCTTCTTTGTTGCTGTCTTCTTTTTCTTTGCTGCCATAAAATTTAATTTAAATTATTTTTTTAATGTTACACGCGCCGACGATGCACATGTAGTTAAGTTAATTATCTAACATTTTTTAATTAATAACAATTTTATTTTCAAAAAAGTTGTGGATAACTTTTTATTTTTTATTTTGGAAA
>CAJBHC010000041.1 GCA_903952785.1 uncultured bacterium
CCCCCCCCCCCCCCCACCCCGGGGGTTACTAATCTTTTGAATTATAGGCAAGGAGTCGAGTCTTCAGCTCGGACGTCTCAAGCCCTCTGGACATCCAGAAATCGATGGACATGCGCTCTTGCAGGCGCTCCAACTTCTCCGCATCTTTCAGACCAATCAAGGAAGGGCCTTTGACCACAAGGACAGTTGTCCAGTCTTCTGTGATCGTGCGGGGTGTATATACATCGATTACTGGGCGTGTAGCCCATCCTCCTCCTCGTTTTTCTCGCTTTGCGAGTATACGCGAGGCCTTACTGCTGGTAACATCTCCTCCGATATCCACGGACAGATAGGGGCGTACGCTCCCATCGTTCATTGGAATCATCAGGAGTGAACCAATCGGTATTATCTTGGGGTTTACGGCAACAGCACCGATAACCTTGAGTGATCCTTCTCGGAGCTTGATGCCCGTACAAGATCTCTCCTTTTTTGTGTCGGGGTCACATCCACGATCCGTTTTGTGATACCTTGTTGCCCTGACGGGTAGGTATTGATATTCGAGTCGAGTTTGCTCTCCCTGGTTCTGGTTGTAATTTTTGCTTTGATCGTCACCTTTGGTGTATCCTAAGGCGTTCCCGCCAAATTGGATTATGGTGATAACTGCTGCAAACACAGCAACCCTAACTTTTCTTGTGTATCTCATTGTTCTGTTTTGTTGTTCTCGTGGCACCGTCAATTTGTTCTCGGTCCTTATTACTTGTAATCTATTTTGGATGGGGTGTCAAGCTTTTTATGAAAAATAAGGCTCATATTGGCCTTGGTTTTAAAATAATATCAGCTATCTAATCTGTGCTCAGGGCGGGACTCGAACCCGCACGGCCTTGCGGCCAAGAGATTTTAAGTCTCTCGTGTCTACCATTCCACCACCCGAGCATGGGTGTTTGAGGCGTAGGCCGGGATCGAACCGGCGTATAACGATTTTGCAGATCGCCGCGTTAACCACTTCGCCACTACGCCAAAAGGGCCTCTTTATAATTTTGCATCATTCTGCCCGTAACTAACTTTTGCTATTTTAACATCCTGTCTATGTTCTGTCTATTGATTTCACCCAAATCTATTTTGAAATCAAAGAAGGGGATTATGCCCAACTTTGAGTGGCTTTTAACATAACTTCTAAACTCATTGCATTTTCTGTTGGCAAACTCCTCCACCACCGGTCCCTTGTCCTCAGGAAGGACGCTAAGGAGAATTGTGGCACGCTTTGCTCTATCGCCAAGAATTACGTTGGTAACAGTCACCAGTGAGGTTCTGTTGGCTTCACGAGACATAAACTCCATCGCCAATTCTTTGACGATGTGTATTGTCCGCTCATCCCTGTGTGGTTTTATTATTGCTTTTGATTTCATCTTTTAATTTATTTTCTGCGCGCAGGCGATCTGAAATTATTTTATAACCTTCTGTACTGCCTCCAGTTTATCTCCCGCCGTAATCTCAATTTTAGATTCAATCATTGAACCAAACTCCAAACCTTCTTCAACACTGCTTGTCTTTTCCTTGTGATGTTGAAGCTCACGAACTCTACCTCTTCCAATTTCTATATCACGTCTCAAAATCTTCACCTCATCATTAAAAGAAATTGTACCAACTTCAACCCTTCCTCCAAGAACTTGCTTGTCTTTGTTTACGCTAAAGATCTTGAGAACTTTAATCATTCCTTTAGATTCTTCAATTTGAGTTCTTGGTCTGTTCTCTTCAGCAAAAGCCTGTAGCCATTCTGTCATCTTATAAATGATATCAAATGTCATTATGTGAATGCCGTTCCTTTCGGCCATACTTTTAGCACTATTATCAATCTTTGTATTAAACCCAAGTACTACTGTTCCTCCTTTTCCAGATGCTAGCTTAATATCATTTTCCAGAATGTCACCTATACTCATCGCAACAATTCTAATTTCCACATTAGGAACAGATATTTTGTTTTTTATTTCATAAACAACAGCCTCAGCAGATCCTGAAGTGTCAGCTTTGATGATAACAGGAATTGTAACCGTTTGTATAATTTCTTCGCCATTTTCAAATGCAAGTGCACTAGCTTTGTTTGCTGCAGTAATTTTGTCAGATTTACGAACTTTCTCAAGCGCCTCATTTCTTTCTTTAACTTTTATCATTTCATCTTCAATATAAATTTCCGCAGATTTCTTACTTCCAAATGTAAAGCATACTCCGCCAACTTCAGGTTCATCGGTCCAACCAACAACGCGAACTGGAGTAGAAGGGCCAGCTTCCTTTAGTGGCTTTCCTAAGAAATTCTCCATGATTCTAACGGGGGAGAGGGCAGTACCTGAGACGATAAACGAACCGGTATAAAGTGTTCCGTTTTTAACAATCAGTGTTGCAGAGACTCCTCTAACCTTATCTCTGTTTGCTTCAATTACAATACATTCTGCATCAGTGAAAGGATCTCCACTTATTTCATCAACTTCAGCGGTCAATAGGATTAGATCAAGTAATTCATCTACCCCAACTCCGCTCTTACCAGAGAACGCAACCCATGGAATATTTCCTCCGTAACCTTCAACATAGATTTCATTCTCTGCTAACGATAGTTTAACTCTATCAATATCTGCGTTAGGTTTATCAATTTTACTAATTCCAACAATATATGAGAGTCCTGCATCCTTGATTGCCTTCAGGGCATCCAGTGTTTGAGGCTTCACACCATCTTCTGCCGAGACAACAAGTATTGCAATATCAGCTGCGGTTGCTCCTCTTGCTCTGATTGCACTGAAGGATTCATGTCCTGGTGTATCAATGAATACAATAGTTTTTGATGCCTCTTTTCCGTTGGCATCAATTGATTTATGAACAACTTCATAAGAAGACATTCTTTGTGTAATTCCACCTACTTCTTTATCGACCACGTTAGTTTTTCTAATGTAGTCTAGGAGTGTCGATTTACCGTGGTCAATGTGTCCCATTACCACCACAACTGGAGCTCTTGCGTCGCTTGTTTGAATTTCCATTTAACCCTTAATATATAATATTTTTATCGATTTAGCAATATGCCCAACAAAAACACAAAAGCCCACTTATCGCAGACTCAAGTGGTTGTGAGTTGTTGCAAATCAGTGGGTGTGAAGACGTATTAAACGCCTTCTTTGGTATCCATAGCATCTTAATCAGCATTATGGCATCTCAATCAGCGTTAGCGGGGCAGAAACTGTGCATGTTTCGATTGCGCATTATTGCCTCGCTAATACAGATGCTTTTTCTAGGCTCAGTGATCATGTATCCCTGTTCGGCGGCGATGAAATCAAACTCCTTGATGAATTCAGTATGCTCGAGAATTGTTTCCTGATAATATTCACCAAGACTGATCGCTCGAAGGCGGTCAGCATAGAAATTGCTCATTTGGCTTCGGATGTTCATAATCCCTTCCATGGTTAACGGCGTGATCATGCAAGCTTCCCAATCGTCACCCGCTTTTTTTGCAATGGCGGCTTCGCGCCACATTTGGATTGAAAGTTTTGCGATGAGATGGTCGGTTTCCTCTAGTGCTGACATGAAGTCACCTATTGTAGTCATTTTCATTGGTATTGTTTTCTGGTTCGGGGTTTTTGATTAGACTGTTTAAGCCCTAAGATATTTACATCAAAGAGCTTATATATTCCAAATAAGAGTATATTGAAGTGGAACAAAAATCAAGTATTAAAATTATGAGATTACGCCTTCGGTAGTATTAACTTATCATGCGCCATTGCTATTGATTTTGCTTCTTCCTCTGTTAGCTCAAATGACGATTTAAACTTTTGAAGTGGTTTTGCGAAAACGCTCATTCTGTCGCTAGAGTATAGGGATGAAAAGACAACACCGTCCCCTTGTTCATTTACGAAGGCTGTTGAGAAGCTTTGGTTTCCTCCTGCACCTGTTCCTTTGAATGGGTTGAATCTGAGTGTGTCAACTCCTTGAATTCCATTCCTTAGACGCTTTTCTACAAGTTTGAGGTATTCTTGAGATTCTTTTTTGAAGGCCTCCAACTCATCGACATGTTCAATTATAAGATTAATGCTTTCTTCTAGGGACTTTGCATCGCCTCTAAGTAGCTTCTTTAATCTAACTTGTAATCTGATAATGAGAATTAATAATATTAAAA
This sequence comes from uncultured bacterium, assembly GCA_903952785.1. Lineage (GTDB taxonomy): Bacteria > Patescibacteriota > Minisyncoccia > Phycocordibacterales > CAIZLB01 > CAIJKW01. The sequence continues at coordinate 4,133 of CAJBHC010000041.1, forward strand.
CTACGGCAGAAAGCGAAATCAGGCCGATAGATAGGATGTCAGGGCTTAAGTAAAACATATTAGTAAAGTATACAGAATCTTAGTTTTTTTGTATAGTATGGTTATTAACTCGAATTAAATCGACAATATAAAATATGTCCAAAAGAATTTACCTAGATTATGCTTCAGTTACACCAATTGACCCCGCAGTGTCGCGTGAGGTTTTGAGGGTCTCAAAAAAATACATTGCAAACCCATCGTCAATTTATAGAGAAGGAGTTTTGGCGGGGGAATTTTTGGAATCTTGTAGAAAGAGGACGGCGGTAGTGCTTGAGGTGCATAGCGATGAAATTATCTTCACATCCGGCGGAACGGAGTCAAATGCACTTGCCATCAAGGGTGTGATTTTGGGATACAAATCTGATGGACAAGAGGTTGGCGGAAAGATTCCTCATGTAATTAGTTCAACAATCGAACACCCCTCAATCAGAGAGCTTTTGTTTTCACTTGAAAAAAAAGGAGAGATTGAATTGTCTCTAATTTCTCCAAATGAAGAGGGGGTTATAGAGCCTTCAAAAATTGCAGAAGCTCTGAAACCTAATACTGTTTTGGTTAGTGTGATGTATGCCAATAATGAAATTGGAACAATTATGCCACTACCGTTAATCGCAAAAAAAATTAGAGAATATAAAAAGGAACAAGGAAGATCTGAGTTTGATATGCCATTTTTACATACCGATGCGTCGCAGGCTGCTCCCTATCTATCAATGAGGGTCCCATCCTTGCATGTTGATTTGATGACCTTGGATGGTGGAAAAATATATGGTCCAAGAGGGGTTGGTGTGTTGTTTGTAAAAAGAATTGTTCCTTTTAAATCAATCACGAGTGGCGGAAGTCAGGAAAGCGGAAGGCGTGCTGGAACAGAAAACTTGCCCGGAATTGCGGGCTTCACTTTGGCACTTGAAAAAGTTGAAAAAGAAAAAATGAAAGAGTTCAAAAGAGTTGAGGCGTTGCGTGATATGTTGCTCTTGAATTTAAAATCGTCAAAAATTGGAAAAAGATTTACGATAAATGGCGCAACCGCGCAATGTGAAAGACTTCCAAATAATTTAAACATTTGTATTCCAGAAATTGATGCAGAGTTTCTTGTTTTAACATTGGATGTTTTAGGAGTTTGTGTTTCTTCTGTAACGAGCTGTAGAACACTTTCTGAAGATTCTTATTCCTATGTTGTCCAAGAGATTGCAGGGGAGGAATGTTCAAAATCTTCACTTCGCATAACCCTTGGAAAATACACAACCAAATCAGAGATTATAAAAGCAGGGAAGTTGATCGTATTAGCGGCGGATAGGGTTCTTTGATAAGTTTAAACGCTGCGAACCCGAGTTGGGTCCGCGGCGTAATGCGAGCCATGCTAGGGCTGTTTCTTTGGCGTGGCGGGTTTGTTGTTCCAGAGCCAGAATATTAGGATCACGTACCCGGTTATCCCAATTGCAAGTTGATTCATCCCATAATGTGCACTGGGGGTAGAGACCAGTGCGATGACTATGTATAGTGTAAATAGTTCGATCAGAACGAGAACCACAAGAAGAGTCATATGTCGGTGGGACTCGGCCGCCGCTCTTTTTTGACTGCTTTTTGCAATTTCCCATACTTTGGCGGTGTACTGGAAGATTTTCACAGCAATTACACCGGCATAGATTGCCACGGCTGCAATGATTGCCACCTTTGCAGACAGTGACACTTCGCTGGTTACACCAAGTGCCAATAGGGTTGACTTCACGATTAGTAACACGAGCATCAATGCGCCCATACTGATATTTAGGAACCGTGGTGATAAGATCTGTTTCTTAACGTTGGTTTGCATTTCGATTATTTGGTTGTTGGTTGGATCTGGTTTCCATATAGCCTAGTGCCTCCGGAATCCAACAAAACAATAACATACTTGTATGTAAAAGCAATTCTGATCTTGACCATAAAGAGTGGTGTGTGCTTTAGATAAAGTATTATTTAACTACAACAAAGGCCCGTCTTTTAAAACGGACCTAGTGTAATTAAAATACTATAATTAATTTGATATGTTTATCTCCACTCTTTATAAATCCTCCATTCTAGATTAACAACAACACCTGCGGTTATGATCATTGATATACATATGATGAGCCAGCCGATTAATGGTATCAAACCAAGAACACAGTAAACTAATGTACCAAGTAGAATTGTTTTCCAATTGATAACGTATTCTGGTCTTCTTGAAATCCATTTATAAACTAGAGCTCCTAAGAATACGGGTGTCATTATGGTTGCAAAAACCATGAGCATTATAAATGAAAGTATTCCAATTATTCCAAACGGAATTCCTATAATCGTAATAAGAAGAATAATTGAAAGTATTGGAAGAACGATTAAAGTGACAATTCCACGTCCAATTTCCTTCAATGGATTTGTTGTTGCTGTTTTAACTAATTCTCTGCTGTATCTTCGGAACGTAAGACCGATAATCAGAGCTACAACTAACAATGAAAGGAATTTTGCAATGAACATCAAAGTGAACAATCCAGCGGTTACATTTTTCTTTGCCACATCACGTCCTTTTATTTCAGTATAATTTGTTTCTCCTTGAACAACTGCGCCCGCTTCTAGAGTTGCTGGCTTTTCTGCTTTATAATTTAAATTTCCTGTAATGTTTGCTTTTGGTCCTAGGGTTAATTTTGCTGATCTAATATCTACGTCTCCTTTGATTGGAGCGTTAATGTAAATTTCTCCACCTGCAATTTTTACTTTTCCTTTAACTTCAGAATCCATTCTAACTGATCATCCGGCGATAATCACATCTCCACCTATTGTCTTACCTGAGAGAATTATTTGACCCCCGCCAATGAGAGCGTCACCTAAGATGTCACCAGCTATTGTGATATTTCCACCACCTACGCGTACATCTCCAGAAACCTGATTTAAAATTGTAATACTGCCTCCAGCTACAAATAAGTCTCCTGTAACTGCTCCTGAAACAAGCGCAGTTCCACCTGCAATCAAGAGGTCTTTGTCTGCACTTCCTGCGCTCACAACAGAGCTGCCTGCCATGTAGAGATTTTCTACAGATTTTTCTCCAGCTGTAAAAGATGGTTGTTCACCAACTTTAAATTCCGAAGCAAATGTTAAAACTGGTAATGTTAATATTAATAATGCTAATAAATAAAGGCTTTTGTTTAATTTTTTCATAATACATATATTATACAATGTGGTGTTTTATATGCAATTTAATGTCGCACCCTCAATCTTGCATATTTTCGATTAGTGTTGTAAATTTTACTCAATTTAGCCGTATGGCCAAGGCGTTCTCTGCACCGCAAGGTGGGGAATATGAAGGTTCCGCTGTTCCTTTTAACAGCACTATAGTACAAAAAAGAAAGGTTTGTCGTATGACAGCAAAAATTATATTAACGATTCAAAGGGGTAATGGCCCTTCGCGGGCTGATCTGCTCGATTCATTGTCTGGCAATTCGGAATGTTCGCGCAAAAAACATTTCATGGTTCGCTTTTGGGATGGAGATTGGTCAAGGCTACATACCCAGTTTGGTTTTACGTCGCCCTACCCTCCGAACAGCGTCGCTAAGATTCTAGTGATCATTGGGGGCGTTAAATGGATAGACGAAGGTCGTATGAAGGCAAATATTTCTGGAATATTCAAACCGTATGGGGAAGTAAATAATGTCTGGTTCCCGTTTACGGGGCACTACGATGCTCACGAGCGTACAGGACAGATTGAAGTGGAGTACGCTTACTACTCTGCAGATCCCGATTGATGCACTCTTGCCCCGATGCTGGTGCCAGCCTCTAGAAGCCAGCATCTCTCAGACACAGTAATAATAAATCTTAACCCACCCCTGGAGCTCACCTCCTCGGGTGGGCTTCTCATTCCTGACCATTGGCATATCCGGTGTGTATTATCCCCAGATTATGGAGAAACGTGAATTGAGAACGAGGTACAGCCCCCTTTATGAGACTTGTGAGTTGCAACGAACAGAGCCAGTTTTCAGCAGAAAACTGGCGTGCTCATAAAGGGGGCTGTACCTCGTTCGTAAAAGACTTTCTCCAAAATCCGTGCTATAATACCCGCCATATGCCACCATTACATCATTTTACAACCAAAGCCAAGGAGGTGATCAAAAAAGCTCATGAGTTAGCCATAGAACGCGGCCAGAACCATGTAAATCCGCTTCACCTCCTAACAGCCCTTGTTGTCCAAGAAGACGGCATTGTTTTGGCAATCTTGGATAAGTTGGAAATTGATACAATTCTCCTTGCTGACAACCTTTTGGAAGAAATTGAAGTGGATGGTGCACCAGCTAACACAATGTCTACATCGTATCAATTATACCTAACGCCAGAGCTTGCTCAGGTAATTGAGGCCTCAGGCAGAGTCTCTGCATCTCTAAAGGATGAGTTTGTATCAGTTGAACACCTTCTTCTTGCACTATTTGACGTTGCTTCATCTGCTCGTGAATTATTGTTCAAATTTAAATTAGAAAAGCCAATGGTTCTTGAGGCACTTGAATCACTAAAGGCAACAAAAGGGGCATCTGCTGAATTGGGTCCAAAGAAAATGAAAGCGATAATTAAATTTACTCGCAATCTAACAACTTTGGCCCGCGAAAATAAATTAGATCCAGTCATAGGAAGAGATGCTGAGATTGCAAGAGTAATTCAAATTCTCTCACGTAGAACAAAAAATAACCCAATGCTAATTGGAGAAGCAGGGGTTGGAAAGACAGCCGTTGCAGAGGGGTTGGCAAATAGGATTGCAATGGGGGATGTCCCAGAATCTTTGAGAGACAAAGAGCTTGTGTCACTTGATATGGGACTTCTAGTTGCTGGCACAAAGTATCGTGGAGAATTTGAAGAGCGTTTAAAAAACATTTTGAAAGAAATAGAAAAATCAGATGGAAAGATAATTCTTTTTATTGATGAGATTCACACAATCGTTGGAGCAGGAGGAGCAGATGGTTCTCTTGATGCATCTAATATGCTAAAGCCCGCGCTTTCCCGTGGAGAGCTTCACACAA
>CAJBHC010000042.1 GCA_903952785.1 uncultured bacterium
CATGGAAAAGTTTGGAAGAATATTTGCATTGGTACAATTATGAAAGAATACACCTTGGCAAATATTTAAACGGCATGATACCAATCGAAAAGTATCATTATTATTTATCAACAGTGTCACCCTTGAAGGTTAACTAAACAGCCTTCAAAAAAATTAATCAAAAAGAAAATCGCCGGAAAATTAATCCAGCGATTTCGGCACCTGCCCCCGCCACCCAAGCCATCCAATCCTCCTTCGAACCTATAAAACATCTTCGCCAATAAACTCCATCAATTTTAATTATTTAACCGAGTCTAGCATCTTTTGTAGTTCAGATTCTTGAACCGCTCCTTGAGTATAAGTTGAACCATTTGGTCCAACAAAGATAACTGTAGGGGTTGCGTAGATACTCAACTCTTGTGCATCTTTTGCATCGGACTCAATTGTAGCAAGGAGTGCAGGATTGTTGGAATCCGTCTTTAGCTTCTCCACATTCATTCCAAGTGACTCAGCGTATTTTACATAAAATGGAATGAAGTCTGCTCCCACTTGTGACCACTCTTGTTGGTTCTTGAAAACCAGACTTGCATACTCCTTAAACTTTCCTTGTAACACGGAAGCATAAACCATTTTAGCCTCATCTTTTGATTTTGCGTGAATTGGAATTGTTCTGTAAACATACTTAACAGTTGGATTATTTTTCAATAATTTCTCCATCTCTGGTTCAAGAACAGAACATGCTGGACATGCATAGTCAGCAAATTCTACAATTGTCACTGACGATGTGCTTATTGATGAATCTTTTGCAAAAGAAACAACTCCCTTTTCCATAACAGGATTTCCAGCTTTTATAAGAAGCTCAGGTTTGATAATTGGTTTTGGAATACCAGTTTGTCCGCCATTTTTTGCGGAGATATATAATCCGCCTCCAACAATTAAGACGGTGATAATTGCCATCGCGCTAATAAATTTTATTTCACTTTTCATGTATTTAAATTATTAATTAATTATTATGCCTATAATGATAGCAAAAAAAAGGGGGTCAAGCCCCGTGTTTTACAAAAAAAAGTGTGGTCTAATTAGGGGGGGGGGCGAAGGAGAGGGCGGGGAGAAAATACTGTGACGCCGCATTAGGCTTTAAAACATAGAAACAAAGAAGCCCCGCCTGAAAACGGTGGGGGAGTCGCGCTCTCGTGGCGGGGCTTCCTTGTTTTTTGGGTGGGGCTTGGTCTGTGATAAGCGTATTATGGAAACGTCTTCTTTGGCGCCTGGTTATGATTCCAAGGGCCATCAATCCAATCGCCAAGGTTTGGGTTACCAGCAAAACGATGACCCCATTCTCGAGGCTCAAAAGGGTCAACCGGTGCTTTTTTGTCTTCGGCGGGGAAGAATTTCCTAATAGCCTCAAGGATGGCTGTGTCAATCGCAAACACGTTAGCTACAATGGGTACCAAGTATGGGTCACTAAGCTCCTGCATGTGTTCAGCTTCATCACTGCGTACTGTGATGATCACGACGGGTGTTTTTTCAGATCGTTGGATAATCCGGAGGCGGGCATATATTGCCTCCCCGGAGCGTCGACCATTTTGGGTTACTTCATTTGAGAGCTCACTGCCGTGAGATAGCTGATTGTTGACGATAATAATACATCGCTCATTTTTTCTCCTTTGAAGCCAGCGCAAAACTTGGTCAGCGTCAAAGAGGGTTATGAGAGAAAAGCCTTTCTCCATCATCAATCTTTCAAGAGTAATTTTTGAGTATATTGTGCCGTTGTGTGCAAACACTATAGTTAGGTTGGTGTTCATTTGATATCTTTCTAATGTTGGGGTTGTGGTTGAATTCCGGACATTTCAATAGTTTCTAGTCCATCACAAGATTACCCCGCTTTTAAAAACTGTACAAATAGGCTGTGACGTGGTATTTTATGGCCTGCACTTGGTCCTTCCAAATTTGTGTAATTTTGGCTTCCGGCAGGTGCTTGAAGCTTGGAATTACGGGGTCATTTCAACCTCCAATTCAGCCCCAACCTCAACTCCAGTCATGTTAGACTCATCCAGTATTTTTGCATTGTCCACCGTGTTCATCGGTGGATTGTTGATGGTGATATGCAGCCTCTATTGCATAATCGCTAACTATTCCAACGCCAGTTTTATTGTCACAGTCCTGACAGCTGTCGCAATCTTTTTGGCCATGATGTCGGTAGGCGATTACCTAGACAGAGGTGAATTGATGTTAAGCACCATTATAGCGTTCTTCATCTCCGTCGGTGTCGTCGCCTGTCTAGTCGGCGGCATTATCCTGCTGGCAAGAAGACACTCAGCGTGACGTGCATCCGTTCACACAATAACCAAACGCCGTGCGGGCTTACAATCCGCCGGCGTCGTTTTTTTTATGACAAACTTTTTGTCTCCTCCGTTGGCGGTGTATCTGACGTCACCACCGGCATCATCATCGTAAAAGTTGTTCCTTTCCCCAGTCTGCTCTTCACACCAATTGTTCCATAGAAATATTTTTCCAAAATGTGTTTTGTCGATGATAATCCAATTCCGCATCCGCGCTCTTGTTTTGTTGTGTAGAACGGTTCAAAGATTTTTTGAATAATTTCTGGCGCAATGCCTTCGCCGTTGTCTGATACCTTTATAAATATGTTTTTAGCAGTTGGTACACTTGGCATCTTATGCGCGCCTTGCTTTATTTTAATTGTTACAATTTTGCTTTTAATATTGTGATCTTCTCCCGCGGATTCACAGATTGGTTCTCTGCCAGATTCCTTGCTGGATTCACCGCCGGACTCTCGCCCAGAGGATTCACCATGCGCGTCAATTCCGTTGGAAATAAGATTCATAATAATGTGAGAGAAGAGAGTTGGCGAGCCGTATAGCATAGCGCTTTGGTTTTTGGTAGGGAATATCAATTTTACTCCGCTACTAACCGCCTTGGATTTTAGTATATCCATGACCGATGTAATTTCATCGCCCACATCAAAATGTGTATAGGTGTTATCAATCTTGATATGCTTTCTTGATTGGGTAATTAAGTTATCAATTTTTTTGATCGATGGGGTCAGGTTCTTTATTTCCGCCTTCACCTCGTCAATTTTAAGCATTTGTAAATTTAGGGTGATGTTTGTTAGGGGACTCATAATGTCATGAAATAGGCCGGAGGAGATTCTTCCAAATTCCACGAGCCTGTACATGGAGTTTATTTTATCAATCTGGAGGGCTTTGATTTCTTCTGTTCTTTCTTTGACTTTGATTTCCAGATTATCCTTTTCAATTTGAAGAAGCGCTTCAGACTCCTTGTATTTTACGAGGGTTTTCTCTAGTTGGCTGTTGGAGAGCCAAGAGAAGAGGGCGGCGAAGATGAGGAGGGAGGAGTATTCTATGACGTCTAGGAGGTTGAAGGTGTCATTTTTCCAAGCGTAGTTTGGGGTGATGATTTGATGCGAGGCGAGGTAATAGAAGATGTAGAGATGAAGAGAGAGAAGGATTGCGGTGAGTAGGCCAGATTTAGAGTTTATGAGAATACCGGACATTAGGACGGTGATAAAGAGTGCTATCAATACGGTGGGCAAGTCAGTACCCCAATTAATTGACCCATAACATATACACGTATATATTAATATAAAAACAATAAGTGAACTGGGAAAGGTTTTGCCTTTTTGAGAAAGTAATAATGATACAATGCTTATTATTAGAAATAAAAGTAATATAAATATTGAAACTACTACATGCTCAGTACCTTGTTCTCTTGGGGAATACATAACAAGAAGTAATAGTAGTAAGAAAAATATAATCATTCCAAAACATAAAATGTTGAGTATAATTTGCTTTCTTTTTACATTAGCTACTGGTTGAATTTTCATGTATAAAAGTAAATATACTTAAAGTTATGTTAAATATTGTCTTAGAGTTTACTTTTTAATAAAAGAATTGTCCATATGTTATTGATTTTGATAAGTAGGGTTTAAATTGTTGAGTTGTATTTTTATATCTTAATAAAGAAATACAACTCAATGTCTAAACCTTAGAACTTGAATACAAGACCATGAACATCGGGAATGCTCGACAGCATTCCGTTCAGAATTCTAGCAAATCAACATGATGTTTCTATAAAGATTTCCTAAAGAATCCCCGAATTTTTTCGGAAGTCGCTACTCCACAGGCACCCGCCCACCACTCGTCACAAAAACTCACCACTTCAACTCACACCCCTCACTTCACACTC
>CAJBHC010000043.1 GCA_903952785.1 uncultured bacterium
ATGCAAGATAATAAGGAGATTTGTACTTTTGTAACAGAAAGGGTGATGCTTGAGATTGCTAAATTGTCAGGTAAGGCATATCCTCACATTGAATCCTTGATGCATAATGACTTTGTGGATAAAAATGTTGCATTGATAGATTTGGACGGCACATTAACCAAGGATCAAACACAAGGGCTTTTTATAAAACACCTCAGAAATAACAATCTGATCACGAAGACAGACTTAGCAATGATTTATATATGGTTTACCTTATATAAATTAGGTTTAATTAGTAATCCAAAAAATGCTTTAAAATTTATCTTGAAGAAATTCATTAATAAGGATATTTCTATGATTAACGGTCATATTGATAACTTTTATGGCGATACATTTAAAGATAATTTATATAGTCAATCTCTTGATTTGTGCGATAAGTTAAAAAGTGAGGGATATCTTACAATTCTAACATCGTCTGCAGTTCAACCTATAGTACAAAAATTTGCCAATAAGTTAAATTTTGATCATTATATATCAACTGAATTAGAAATTGATAATGGTATGCTGACTGGAAATATTAAAGGTGGGGAACATCATGGAATCAAAAAGGTTCATGCCTTAGTAAATTATTTTGAAAATAATAAAATAAATCCAAGGAATATTATAGCCATAAGCGATCATCACTCTGATATTCCATTATTAAAATATGCACATTATGCAATTTCTGTTAATCCAAATAGAAAACTGTTAAAATACTCTAATAAAAATAACATACCCGTGCTATACTTAAATAACGATGAACTTTTTCAGTATATCAAGCTTAATATTATCAATAAGTAGCTTAAGTTTTGGACTTATTGTTTACAGAAGTAACGAGAAAAGTAAAGTAGTAAAGTATTGGCTCTATACTTCGATAATATTTGCTGTATGGTCATTTAGTCTGTATGAAGTCACAAAAGCTACAACGGAAAGCGTTGCATTTTTTTGGCAGTTTGTATTAGATATTTCTGCAATAGTTTTACCAACATTATATTTTATATTTACATCAGAACTATTGAAGTTAGATAATCGAAAGACTAGATGCGCTTTTTATATATTATCCTTTCTAACCGGTATCCTTAGTCTTACTCCATATTTTAAATCTGGAATGATTATCAAATATGGATTTTATTGGATCAATCCAGGTCCTTTATATTTTGTTTTTCCAGTAATGTTTTCTGTCATAGTTTCAACAGCTAGTTTTAATCTGATAAAATCGTATTTTAAAAACATCAGTAACCCTATATTAAGAGGACAAATCAGAAATACATTAATTAGTTGTATCTTTGGTTTTGCGGGAGGTTTTACAAACTTCTTTCCTCAGCTATTCAACGTATACCCATTTGGAAATTATTTGGTAATACTTTTCATTGTTTTTATGGTATATGGGGTTATTAGATATAAGTTAGTATCTGCAAAGGTTGTTTCTGCTCAGATATTTTCTGTTGCTCTGCTCATAATATTCTTATTCAATATAATTAGGTCGCAAGGTTTAGTTGAGACAATGATAAATATAATAATCTTTTTATCGTTCATCGTCTTTGGTATTTTTCTCTTACAAAGTGTAGGTAAAGAAATTAAGGCACGCGAAAAGATTGAAAAACTAGCCAACGAACTAGAAGACGCCAACGTCCGTTTAAAGGAACTTGATCAGCAAAAAACTGAATTCATATCTCTTGCATCTCATCAGCTCCGTGGCCCCCTTACTGCCATCAAAGGCTACGCTTCAATGGTTCTAGAGGGTGATTTTGGCCCAACGACAGATTCAATTAAGGAAACTGTTAGTAAAATACTAAAATCTACAAGTGACTTGGTGGTGCTTGTGGGAGACTTCTTGGATGTTTCAAGAATTGAGCAAGGAAGAATGCAATATAATTTTGAGCACTTCGATATTGCCGAGGAGGTTGAGACTGTTATAACAGAGTTAAAACCTACAATTGAGAAGGCGCATTTGACGGTGAGTTATGATATTGACAAGAATCTTAATTATGCTGTTAATGGCGATAGGGGAAAGCTCAAGCAGGTTATCGGAAACTTGATTGATAACTCTATTAAATATACCCCTCAGGGAAGTATTCACGTTTGGTTGACAAGAAAGGAGAATAACAAGATTTTGATTACTATTTCTGATACGGGTGTTGGAATTAAGAGGGAAGTTTTGCCAAATCTTTTTGAAAAGTTCTCACGCGCACCCGACGCATCTAAAACAAATATTCTAGGAACTGGACTAGGGCTTTATATTGCAAAGAAAATGGTTGAAGCGCATCACGGTAGAATTTGGGCTGAATCAGCAGGGGAGAATAAGGGGGCGAGCTTCTTTATTGAGTTGGAGGGGTCAAATTAGTTGGTTGCAAAATAATTTTTGCTTGTATTTAAGCTATTTAATAAATGGAAATATTTCCAATATCTTTTCTGTAGTATCTTCTAATTGATTATCAAAAAGTAAGTACTTATTTAGATCAGTGAAGGGAACCCATTTATAAGCTTTCACCTCACTTTCTTGAAGTTTAATTTCATCTTCATTGCCTATAAAATTAAAACCAAAGAAATTTCTTTCTGACCCTACATACTCTAGACCATCACGTGTCATTTTGATGGTTTTAAATTTAAATATTAGGGGTATCTTACTTTTGCCAATTAATTCAAGTGAATTTTCTGTTATGCCAAGTTCTTCTCGTATTTCTCTGTAAGTAGCTTCCTCTAATGTCTCTCCTTCTTCCACGCCACCACCTGGAATGGCAAAATACTTATCCTCAAAGGATTTTAAATTAACAAGCAAAAACTCTTTATTCTTGTTGATTATAAGTGCTGATATGCCTTTTCTGTACATATTAACGTGACCACCTTCATCAGGCAGTAATTGCTTTTTTCTTTTTAAGTATTCCTCTGTCACTTCTTCCATTAAGTTATCCTTACTCATCAAAGTATAATTATCATCAAGTATATATTCTAAATTTAGCATCAAACTGAAAATAGCGGGGAATTCAATATCCTTCCCTTCAAAAAAGTCTTTATATATCTTTTGGGCACCCTTCTTATTTTCATTTTTATACAAAAAGATAATGCCCTCTATGTGTTTAAGATATTCTTCCTCAGTTGTTTTCATGTTACATATTATACCTCTTGAAAGAATTATGTTGCAACAAGACAGGAGACAAGTGAAATTTTACTGGCTTTTGTTGACTATTATCTCAATCATTAATGTTTTATTAGGAATAAACTGTAATAGTGTTTAGTTAACCTTCAAGGGTGACACTGTTGATAAATAATAATGATACTTTTCGATTGGTATCATGCCGTTTAAATATTTGCCAAGGTGTATTCTTTCATAATTGTACCAATGCAAATATTCTTCCAAACTTTTCCATG
>CAJBHC010000044.1 GCA_903952785.1 uncultured bacterium
ATAGGGCCGCAGGATAGGGTCTGTGGGCAATAGCGGGGGTGTATCCTAAGAAAGATGGAACAGCCTCTTCTTGTGCAGTCAGGTCTCTTGCTAGGTCCTCAAGCTCTCCTGATGACATCCCAATTCTTACGGAGTCCTTAAGAGTGTTTAATATCTTACCCAATTTAGCTCCACCTTCACGCAAAATAGCAATGTCCGCTAGGGTCTTGATTGTCGTTGTTTTTAAAGGCTTTTTTGGCGATGTTTTTGTCATGGGTTTTATAATGATATTTAAGCGTTTATCACATTAACATTAATATCGGTCATTAGCCATTCCCACAACGGGACAAAGTTTATAACCACATCGTCTTTTTTAAATTCTCTCTTCTCATCCCAAGTCAAAACTATCAACTTTTTTGCCTTCAATTCACCACATGCTTCAAGTAAAGCTTTTGTTTCCCTTTGTTCAACATCAACACTTATCGATTCGTAACAAACCTGTATAAGTTCAGTAACTTCTGCCCCATTTTTTATCACAAAATCAACCTCTCGATCATTTCTAGTTTTGTAATAAAAAAGATCTCTGTTTGGCTTTATTCCACGTTTAACAAGTTCTGTAAAAACTAGATTTTCCATTAGCTTACCTTTATCAGGAGAGTGCTGAACTGCCTTTGCACTAACAAAGCCATTATCAACCACATATATCTTTCTTGGAGATTTAATTCTTTGTATAGACTTTGGTGAATATCTAAGCAGGGAAAACACAAGATATGCTTCTTCTAGATATTTAATATATTTTTCTGTGGTCGAAGCACTTTTAAGATTTAAGATTTCAAGTAGTTTACGTATAGTATATAGACTGGCAAAATTATTTATCAGATGTGATCCCAAATTGCCTATCTGGGTAGAAAATTTTACCTTATGTCTTTTAACAACATCTTTAAACAAAAGTGAATCAAATAAAACACCGAGATAATCCCTTGGATCAACGTTATTTACTGAAACCTCAGGAAAACCGCCATTAATCATGTAATTTTCCATCAGATTTAAAAGATGCCCTTTTTGTTGTGGTAAAGAAATATATTCAGAATTTATTTCAAATTTCTTTGACTTAAGAAATTCCTTAAAATCAAACGGTAATATTTCTATTGGCATATGCCGGCCGGTCAAGTGAGTGGCAAGCTCTCTTGATAATAAATGTGCATTTGATCCAGTAAGCACTATGTTGTATCCCTCTCTGTGTAGTCTATTCACAAAAAGCTCCCAACCTGATAAATTCTGTATTTCATCAAACAATACAGTTTTTATCTGGCCATAAACAGCATGCAACTCTTTCATTAATTCATGAGTTTCTATTCCACCAGCACTCGACAACACCTCGTCGTCGAAATTAAAGTACATAAATGGACGATCCATCAAGAGAACCAATGAAAATACAGATTTTCCAGCACGACGGGGACCAAGAATCACCTTTATTAAATTAGAATCAAGCCACTTCTTGGCAAGTGGTTCTTTGGTTCGTTCTATATATGCAAATGCCAGTAATTGCTCTTTTTGCAGTTTTTGGTTTAAAACTATGTCTTTAAGCATAAAAATATGGTTGTACTGGACAAAATACGTCTTTTTTGTCCAGTACACATAGTATATTGGACAAAAACAGGAAAGTCAAATTATTAAATACTATTTCAAATACACGATATTTACGCCAAAATTCCTTCTGCGCTACAAAACTGGGGTCTACCAGCTAAGTCTCGCCACTATATCAGCAAAAACCTTCTCTATTGTCTGTTCCCCATTTACCTCAACAAATAAATAACCTGAGTGATGCTTAAAGTATTCAATAGCAGGGTTTACCTCTGTATCAAACCAAGATAGTCTTTTTTCAATTACTTCTGGCTTAATATCATCAGCTCTTCCGCGCAATATCAACCTGTCTCTGGAGTGTTCTTTGCTTACATTTATATAAATAACAACAGGCCTACTTAAATTATAGAAATTAATTGCGGAATCAAAAACAAGAGCTTCTTGATATGAACGAGGCATACCATCAACAATCAAATGTTTGTCTGCATCCATTTCACTCACAAGGACGTCACTCCAATTCCAGACAGCAAGAAAGTCAGGTTGACGATCTCCCAATTCCAAGATTTGCGCCGCAAGCTTATTTGAATATTTATCACCCTTAATAAATTCACGGAATTTTGCTCCGGTTTCAAGATAGCAAATTGGTCTTTTTTCTGGATCTCTTTGCTCAATCTCATTCATTAAAAGATGAGCTTGAGTTCCCTTTCCACATCCAGATCTTCCTATGAAAATAAAAGTGCGTTGTGCCATGGATATATTATCGCATATATATTAGAAATTTCAAAAGAAGAAGAAGGAGAAAAAAACTAGCAACAAGATTATGAAGGTGTTTGTTGTAAATCTTATTTTTTTCTAATATACCTGCTACCTTCTAAACCACACCCACAACTTCTGTATTGGGGATAAATTTTTTGTTGATTGGGTTTCTGTTACCTTATTATTATTTACATCAACTAATCCCGTGGTGGCTCCACTGTCATTCTCTGGAACAGCCACAGATTTCTCCACCCTCACCCGCAACTTTAGTAAACCCACCTTCAAACTATAGATTCCTGCATCCTTTGGAGCAACTATGGATAACTTAACAATATTCTTTTTATCTTTAATTACTTTAATTGTTTCTCCATCAAGTGTTACCACTAGTTTCTTATCAGAATTCTTAGCACTAATTGTAAGTATATCCTGTGGTAAAACATTAATTGTCTGATATAAATTTCCTTTTTTATCAATAGATAATTTGGTTGAAGTCTCCTCTTTATTAAGCGATACAAAGATTATAGACTCTGGTTGTTTTGTTTTATCTTTTGCAAGTTCAGTTAATGTTGGGGTATTGATTGGACTCTCTTTCATTATATATAGGTCATGTCCATTAATGATACCAGCGGAGATTAATTCTTTCTTAATGAACGGTACAGATTTGGAGAGATTTACAAGGGATTGTGGAAGTGGGGAGTTTAGGAAGTTTGATAGCTTTTTTGCAAGGTTGATTGTTGGTAGCGGGTTGAAGCCTCCTACTGGCTGTAGCTGGAGAAGATCTGCGAGAGGATTAATAAATTTGGATGTTCCAAGGTTTCCCAATCCAAAGTTTCCCAATCCAACAGATGGAAGATTTGCTAAATTAAGCTTTCCAATATTTCTATTAGCTAAATTAGTAAAGAACGGATCTAGGCTACCTGATGATGGTGTAAGGTTTCTATTGTTTACCGCCGCAGCGGCAGCAGCAAGTGCTACCTTAGTAGCTGGTGATACATAAATTCCAATCTGGCTTACATTTCCTCCACTTCTACCCGCTGGAGTAGGTGGAATGACAACGCAGGTTGAAGTTGCATCAACCCCTTTATCTGTAACCAACACATATCCAGAAGACTCAATCAAGAAAATGTTTCCACCATTTCCTCCAAATCCACAACCTGATGACGCTCCTCCAACAGCAAGAATTCTTGCACCATCTACTATGGCAAAGGAATTGCTAATTGTGGATGTTCCTGCGTTTCCCCCATTATGAAGTGGATCCCCTCCATTTACAACAATTTCACCAGTTGACGCCGTATCAATATTAATTGTTCCACCATCTCCTCCATCAGACACTCCAGGAATACCATCCCCTCCAATTGCAGTAGATGTTCCTGTTACGGTTATATTTCCAAGATTAAAGTTAAAAGCGTTGTATCCTCCGTACGCTCCATTACCAGAAACATTTCCGGTCAGTGTGTGTCCCGCACCGTTTAGTAAAATATCACTTGTTGCAACATATACATTGTTTGTAACATCAGACGGAAGTGTTGTTGAAGCAAACAATACTACATCTTCACCTGTTGTAGGCACTCTTCCTAGAGGAATAGCGAGGGTGACATCTGTAAACCAATTAGAAGAGTTACCCCACATTCTATCTCCAGATACATTATTAAATGATATAGCATTTGGATACGCATGATATGTAACAACACCATTCACCGTACCGCCAATGGGTGCAAAGACTATATAATATACATCAGCATTTCCAGTTACAGTACCAGCATTTATTGATGAGCTACCAAAATATGCATTTCCAAAGACAGTACTTGCATTTGATGATGTTCCATTAAAAAATGAATCTCCAACTGTATATCCAGCATTTGAACTTTGATCATTGAAAGTCCATCTTGTGATTACATTCCCCAAACTGTCTTTATTTAAACCTGCAACACGGCCTGTTCCCGCAAATGATGTTGTTCCATTAAAGCTTACGGAACCGCTTGTAGCAGAAAACATATTAAATTTCAAATCACCATTTACCGTTCCCGTGTTTGTAGATGAGGCATTCAGTGTCAAATTACCGTTTACTACCCCTGTGTTAGTTGAGGTTGCATTAAAGACAAAATCACCAAAAATTGTACCGTTATTTGTTGTACTACTAGCAACCGTTACAGGGCTTGTTGTACTGTTTATAATAGTACCTCCAGATTTATTCAAAATACTTCCAACAAATGACCCTCCGTTGACCACACCACCAGACTCCACGGTTGTGTTTCCAAAAGTACTTTTATTATCAGAATTAAAAATTCCAACAACATCAATTGAACCGCTTAACGTTGATGAGGAGACAGTAATATTATTAAAATTAGAAATTGTACCCGTTGCTGTAACATTCACAAAACCAATATTAGTGCTCGTCCCTGCGCCTGTAACACTTCCAGCTGTAAAGAATGAACCCCCACCGTTATTGTCCCCTCTAAGGGTTGTAGAAGCAGTAACAGTACAATTACCAACGTTTGATGTTAGGTAATAATAAGGTCTGGTTGCTTCATCTAGCAGGTCACTTCCACAAGACGTCCAAACAGGTTGGGTGTTATCATAAGAAAATACAACAAACTTTTCTGCAATATTTCCTTGCACATCTGTGCTCTTAAAGAATATTGTGTGTGAAGAAGACGTACCAGTGGCAGACGGACGTGGAATATCCACCCCGTTACTTGCACAATTTACATTAATATAATTTCCTTCATCAATTTTATACTGACAAAGATTATTGGTCTCCCAAGAAATATTTGGCGTCCATTTAATATTTACCCCAGACACTGGAGATGTAATTACAAGTTGTGGAACAACAGGCCCGCCTGCAATATTTGATCCAATGATAAAAAATCCATTACTTAGAGCTTTAAAAATATTTGTAGCTAAGCTGTAAATAGCGTTTGAAATATCAACAATCACGCCTTTTGCAATTATTATCCAATCATTATGACCTCCATCTGTAGTAAAATTACGGGTAGTAGTTGTATTAATATCATATTCTCGAGTTGTTGAGCCGTTAACTGTACCAATATTTTGTGGAATATCATTATGAAAAACTACATTCCCGCTTACAGTTCCATTGTTATAACTATACTCATAAAAATCAAATCTCCCATTTATAGCTACTGTAGATACACCATCTTTGTTAAAACTACTATCATAAAAATTAACAGACCCATTTGAGGCAACAGAAATTGTACCATTATTGTTTGAACTACTATCATAGAAATTAAGAATGCCACCTGATGCAATATTTATTTTTCCTATGTTAGTACTATTATTATAAAAATCTGTTATTCCCCCAGAAAGGACATTGATTGTTCCGCTGTTGTAACTTGTATCATAAAAACTCATTGTACTACTTGAGGCAACTGTAGTTGTACCATTATTAAAACTAGTACCATTAAATACCCAATGAACTATGGAGGCATTATCAGATAGACCCTTAGCAACACCCGTAACAGTTCCCCAAACCATGCCGTTAGATAAGCTAACTGTTCCACTTGTTGCATAAGCAAACTTAGCATCACCATTTATAATTCCCGTGTTGTAGCTTGAATTATTAAAATTAGCGGTATGCCCTGTTGCGATACTCATGACTCCATTAAAAATACTGTTATCACAAAAATCAACAGTACCAGAGGTAATTGTAGAATTTGTAACAATAGTAGTGCTTCCATAAACTTTTAAAGCTCCGCCGGTCTGAGAAAACACACCAGAGCCAAAAGCTGAAGAATTATTTATATTAAGAGTACCGCCACTTAATGTTGTACCACCTGAGTGAGTGTTTACCCTATTAAGAGTAAGTGAACCTGCCCCCGCTTTGGTTAAACCATATGCACCAGAAACTACAGCATCTATTACCAGGGTTGTACTTGTGCCATTAATGGTTACCGTTGTTGTGGTACCAAGTGTTATTGTACCTGTTCCAAAATTAAGAACATTTGTTCCCCCCAAAGTAAAGCTTCCATTCCAGTTTTGTGAATTATTTGCAGACAACGTAATTGGTCCACCAGATGTGTTATCTATTGTTCCTCCTGTAATTGTAAGCGTACTTGTTCCAATTGCTCCTGCATTATTAATATCTATTACACCACCATTCAAAACCACACCACCAAGAATACTATTTGTCCCCGCCAAAACTAGAGTACCACCACTCACGGTTGTAGTACCAGACATTGTAATTGTAGAACTTGTTGCCTCTGTAATTGTACCCGTATAGCCAGATTTAATTTTAATATTCCCAATACTAATATTTGTATTAATATTTGCAGAATTTGTGTTTCCAGAATCAAAAATAGCAGTTTCAGTTTCATTTGGTATACCAGCACCACCCGTACCACCAGATGTTCCAGACCAATTAGCACTATTATTCCAGCTTCCACCAGGACCACCAACCCAATAATAGTAACTTGAAGTATAACTAAGAGTTACTCCATTCAAAACGGGGGTATTTAATCCGTCAGAGGAAGTAAGGATTGTTCTATAATAAAAGGAATTATTCCAGCTAAGATCTGCAAGGTTGATATTGTTTGTACCAGTAGATAAAATATTAAAACCATTCAAAACCCCAGCTGAACTATACCAAGAATTTCCATCTTGGCTGAATTGAATTTGAATACTAGTGTCTGGAGGAAGAGAAGAAAGTGTGTACCCAAAGCTGTTTATAGAAGATACGCCGGCATCAGAGAGAAGGTTGTTTGACGTTAGTGTTCCACTAGATGAATAGATATTAAAAGTACCATCAAAAGATGTAAAGGCGATACTTACAGAATTTAGAACAGGGGTGACATTACCATCTGAACCAAACAAAACTCGATAAAAAAAGTATGGTTTTTTCCACCCCATACTAGAGAGGTCAATTGTGTTTTCTCCAGCAGACAAAGTATCCCAAGTATCAACAACCCCGGTAGAGCTATACCAAAAGATACCGTCATAACTATATTGCATCTTTAAACTTGTACCAGCAGGAATTGCTGAGGCATTATAGGTGAAACTATTCATCATTGAAGTACCAGAAAGAGGAAGAATGTTTGTTGATGTAATAATTCCACTATCAGTGTATGAACCCGATGAAAGAATAACTGGAGGAAATAGGAAAATTGATGGTATAAAAATAAACATCATAAACAACAAAAACTTATACTTATTGATTGTTTTTGTAGTGAAATGCTTAAGCATGATGTTAAATAATAGATAACGGAAAAACCCTAAACCAATCCAAGACTTACATCCATAATAATAACATTTTTATACATATAATGCTCACCATTTATCCCCCACTACTGTGTATAACTTTTAGGACTAAATATCTATATTAAAAATGTTTGACTGAACTGATAATTATTCACGGTTCCGTTGTATATTGTCACAAAAAGTCAATCAGGGGTTTTTGTATTATTTTGTATGGGTTGTTTTGCAATAGTTCTCTGCCCTTTCTTCAAACTAACCTTGCTAAATTTATTATTAATACAAATAAGGTTCTTCAGCTCCGGAGACAAACACTCCAAAAGCATCTTTCTACGAAGTTTGTAAGATTTAAAATGACTTACCATACCCAAATATGAATTTATGCATGCCACAAACTTTTTATTATTTTTATCAATAGCCTCCACCTCACCTTTTCCCAAAATACCATTAAATTCTTGAATCTTTTTATAAAAATTACCTTTTATACTATTTTTAATATAAATACGGTATGGTTTTATAAACGCCCCTAAAAATGATACTCCGTTATTAATGTGCTGAAGATATATCTTTTTAGGGTGAAGATCAAGTAAAAGTTCATCCTTCAAATACCGTCTTATGGCGGGAATTATTGATTTTAGATATTCTTTATTTTTGTGGACAATCACAATATCATCTACATATCTACCGTAATACTTACAACCAAGACTATATTTAATAAAATGATCAAAATCATTAAGATACACATTTCCAAACAATTGTGACGTTAAATTGCCAATTGGCAGGCCTGTATCTTCTTTTGCACAAAACAAGCTCTTTGATTTTGGCAATCCTCTCCAGTTTTCTCTACTGCCTTTTATTACACAATCTTTTGTTGGGTCATGAAATATAACTTGATGAATCAATTTTGACAACCACACAGTATCAAATGTTTGTTTTATATTAACTTTATTTGAATTATTTAATTTTTCTTCCATCTTTTTGTATAAGATATTTTTATTAATAGACATAAAATATCCCTTAATATCTAATTTTAGAACATAACAATCTTGCTTGTAGTTTTCTGAACATGAAAGAATAAAATGATTTAACCTTTTGATTCCATAAGATGTACCCTTACCAATCCTACAACTATAACTGTCATTAATTAATAGATTTTCAAAAATAGGGTTAATATGATTATAAATAAAATGATGAACAATCCTATCCCTAAAATCTGCCGCAAATATCTCTCTTTTTAATGGTTTAAAAGATACAAAACAGAAGCTTTTACTAATAGCATATAGACCGTCATCTATTTCCCTACCAAGTTCTAAGAGTTTTTTCTCATAACCTATTTCAAATTTTAATTGGCTCATTGTTCCTCGCTTATTTTTACGTGCCAAGTAATAAGCATCAAATAAATCATGTAAAATATTTTTATTATTCATTAAACAGTTAAGAATATCCTAATAAAGAAAACCATAGGGGGCAACGTACTACAAAAAAAAGGCATAATACCCAAAAACAAGGTTTTACTTAATGAAATACCCCAAGCAAAAATCTTGAGGTATTTCACTATCCAGTCCTTGAGGCATCGCACAGAAAAGCCGTAAGTCTTGGTGTTCGTGTTCCGATTGACGCCTGTGTTGCCAGAGTTCAAGTTACGTTTCCATGCTGATCCACCACTAGCAACAGAAGACCAGAAGTTCGTGTTCGTTCCACCATTGTTGAACGTACCATCTGTGTTGCGGTAGCCAGTGAGAATACCCCTAAAAGAACCTGACGCAAACATAATCATTTTCTTCCTTTTGTTAGCCTAACGGAAAACAAAAGTTTATATAATTTCCATAAATTATCATATATTCCTAGTTTATAAAATCTGATACATATAAACTAGAAGATTATTGGACTGATTAAGGCGCTCCTATCCTTACCGTAGCAAAAGATAGTTCTGGCCGATATTTTAAAAATCAAAAAATATTTATTTCTAATTACTTGATTTTTGCCATGCATATAGTTGCACAGAAACTGATTCAATTTTCTCATTAAGAGATATAAATTTATCTAGACTAATTTGTTTAAGATCCTTCATTAATCTAATATATAAACGCACCACCTCTAAATGTTCTATTGCTGATTCTAATAACTGATATTTTGACTGACAATTATTTGCCCTGTAAATATCCGCCATCATCCATGACATCTCCTTCTTCAAGTCTTCTCCAATGGTATATTTATACTCTCGTTTAAAGTTTTTGATAAAAACAAATATATCCAACAAGAAATCATAACTTGCCTTATATACAGGAAGATTACTGTGGATAGTCATGGATTTTTATTTGCATTGATGATTATAATATTATTTTTTAAGTCGCTTCGCGCCCAACATCCATTAAACGTTACTTTAGATTCCAATCAAAATTATTACAAATCTCTATTTTTTTGAAAAAAGCAAATAGGGCAAATGAAGCAAATAGAGCAAAGGAGCAAAGGAGCATTAGTCCTTGAGGCAACGCACAGAAAAGCCGTAAGTCCTGGGATTCGTGTTCCGACCGACGCCTGTGCTGCCAGAGGTCAAGTAACGTATCCATGCTGATCCACCACTAGCAACAGAAGACCAGAAGTACGCGTTCGTCCCACCACCGCTGAACGTACCATCTGCGTAGCGGTAGCCAGTGAGAATACCCCTAAAAGAACCTGACGTATTCTTCATTGTTGTTCCCTCATTTGTTCCTCTCCACCCCGTAGTACTAGTATCATATGGGAAGTCCGTGACACAAGTTCCAGATGTACAGGTTGAACGTTCAAGTGTTGTAAATTCATTATGTGTTGGAACATGCCAACCAGCTGGACAAATCCCCCTAGCTCCCACTGTTGTTGTACCTGCCATTGTTTGATCCCATTGATATAAACCTCCGTTACTTGTACAACCTGAAGCAACATCTCCATAACAATACTTTTGTATAGATACGGAACTTGTTCCTTGAGTTGCAGATCCCAGAACCATTGTTCCTACATTTAAGTTTTGTTGCATCCAACACTGAGAACCTATCAAAACAGTTGTGTAAGTTTTACCGTCCCTAGCGTCTATCAAAGCAGAACCACAAACCCAACTTGATGACGCAGCTAAAGTGATTAATCCATTAGTAGTGTCTATTACCACACCATTCAAAGACGCAATTTTTGTTGTGTTATGAAATGTATCAGTGACAACAACAGGCGTTGGATCAACAATGTAGTCAATATCAACTGAGCCAGTTATTTTAAGATCAAAGGTGTTGGTAGAATGAGGAAGACCAGTGAGTAAAACTTTATATGTCTTTTCAGTATCAATGTTTTCAAAGACTACAACTGGATATTCACTGGTCACCCCATCATATACAGGATATACATCTATTTTTGATGAAACAGGATTCTGTGATTTTTCTGACGCCTCTGATGTTGTAGACATCACCACTCGTGTTGGCTTTGCATAGATAGTATTATCGTTTTTGTTAGTCAAGAATTTTTCAAATGTTACCCTTATGGTGTGACCGCTTGGAATTGTTGCCCAAGTGTTGTCTTGATTTTTCACTTGATCATATATATCTGTTACTATTTCTCCGTTCTCATCCATTTCTAAGGCTTTGGTGATAAATATAATTTCAAAAGTCTGAGTACTTAAGTGAGGGACTGTCCACTCTACGTAGTCAAGCTTTCCATTCCCATCTAGGTCATAGGCGTGGAATTGTATATCTTGATTGTTGTTATTTAACCATTTTATTTTTATTTTGTTTCCTTGCCCCACTTTATATATTTCAGGAATATTTGTAAAAACAAGAACATTTGTAGTGTGTGGTTGACCTTCTGCATTACCAGCATCATCTGAGACAGCTACAATTTTTCCAGTCTCTGTGGGAACTTCAGCAATTACAGGTGCGGGTGTTTTGTATTCTACTAATACATCAGTATTTTTTGTTAAAACCGTGGTAGTGGTAGCGGAAGTCGTGACAATATTACTATTTTTATTTGATGTATCAGTGGAAGACAATGGGGGTTCCGTGTTTGTGGATGTACTTGTGGTTGTAGTGATTGCAGTGGTTGTAGTATTGGTACCAGCAGACTCCACACCTACTGAATCCGTGCTAATTGACCCTGTATTATTTGAAGTTGTTGATGATGAAGTATCTAGCAATGGAGATATATCAGATTCTGTTGATGTCGCCATAGACTGTGTTTCTGACAAAACAACATCCTGTTTAGCTGTTTCAAGTTGTGGAGCAATGTCCACCATCACGGTCTCAGGTTGTGGTGGTATAATGATATCTTGTACAGCCGCTTCAGCAGAGGCTGTCATTCTACTTCCAACATCAGCAAGCAAATTCCATACTTTAGTAAAAAATCCTGATGAGTACCCTTGTGACAAAACTTCATTTACATTATCTTTATTTTGCTTATCCAAAGTTTGTGCCAAAGCCAAGGATTCTGATGATCTTGCTGTTTGTTTGGATAATTCACTCAACTTCAATCTATCTTGTCTGGTTAAATTTGTTGAGGAAGCAGATATTGTTTTATCTTGTATTTTCTTCTTTACTATTTTATTTGTAGCGATCTTTTTTGTTAGTGTCTTGGTATTATCAATAAGTGTTATCTTTATTTGTTCAGCTGATTTAGGTATTTCCACCAAATGTTGACCAGCCAAAATTGCAGAAGCTGGCACAATCATCTGCCAACTAATTGGCTCCCCTGGGGCGGAGGGAATTTGTGTAGCCACAATCCCCTTCACCACAGGGAGTTGCTTTTGTCCTGTGTCACCAAGAAAAGAGTATGGGGGTATAAGAGTGGGAGTTTTAGAAAAAACAATTAAACCAACATAAAAAAGTATAATAAGGCCTATAGCTACCATGAGTGATACCAATGGTTTTTTAAAAGAAATTTCAAATTTTTCTTTCTTGTCTTGTAAAAGCCAAAAGTTTTTAATCTTCATAAATAATATTTTAACACAAAAACATAATCCGTGATACTAAAAGTTATCCACAAAAAATTATTTATCAAAACAGAAACAATGATCATCTACGGTCACTCATTCACTCGCCACCCCTATTTCACTGCCCCCTCAGCCAGGATCAACATCAAGTCAGTTGCGGCTTGTTCTGCTTTCTTTGGGTCTTTGTTGTCAACAAATAGCTCCCACTGTGCCGTTAGCTCAGGGTTGTGGATTTGTCTAACGTCATTTTCAAGTTGAACTCTGTCCTCATATGTAACAGTACCGCTTGATTTAACAACTTTATTAATGAACAACTTAAGGAAATTAGCATTCTTAATTTGTAAAACTTCTTGTGCTCCCTTGTCTACAACTGGTGCCTGTGAGTCTTTTAGATTGTGTATATACTGCACAGAGAAGTATAAGTTACCTGCCAAGAGTACAACAAGAAGAACGTTTGATACGAATCTTGTTTTCTCCATTACACCTGATTGAAATTGAACCATAATATTTTGTTTATTTGTTTGTAATTAATAAATGATAATTTATTTTTGATCCAGCAGGTGATTTTTAATTATACCACTGGGTTATGTATAAATTATATCACACTCTACTTACCAAACCACCTCCACAACTTAATAATTGGGGATAACTTCTTCTCTGTCTTTGGTTGTATTGCTTTTGGTTTCTCCACTCTAATCTCCAGAGTTAACTCACCAACTGTAAGTACTCTTGTCCCCTCTTGTGTTGGAGCGTTAAGAGATAGTTTGATTGTGTTGTCCTTGTCTTTGGTTGGAGTTATATTGTTGTTATCAAATACAACAGGAGGTATGGTCTTGTTGTTGTTCTTAACATTAATATCAATCTTTGTATCGGGTGATACAGTTAATACTTGATATGCTCTTCCCTTCTTATCAATGGATAACTTGGTTCTTGTCTCTTCTCCGTTTATGGATGTGAAGATTAGGTTTGTTGGTTGTTTGGTCTTGTCTTTTGATAGATCAGTAAGTGTTGGAGTATTAACTGGACTGTCTTTCATACTGTATAGATCATATCCATTCTTGATACCAGCAGATGTTAACTCCTTCTTGATTGATGGTATAGAGTTTCCTAGGTTTATCAGAGACTCTGGTAGTGAGGAGTTTAGGAAGTTGTTTATCTTTGTTTGTATATTAATCCTTGGTAGTGGAGAGAAGCCAGTTATAGGTTGTAGTTGTAATAGATTAGATAGTGGGTTGATGAACTTGGATGTTCCAAGGTTACTACCTAGTCCTAGTCCTCCAAATGACACCTTAGGGAGATTACCGAGAGATAGTTTACCAATGTTTGTATTGTTGATGTTGTATAGTGAGCTTCCACTGTAGCCGGATTTGTTTGTGGTGGTGTTGGTGTTGTTGTTTGAATTGTTGGATGTTGGTGGGACGTATGGAGGACGGACAATTACAACCGGTGCAGATATAATACTACCGCTTGTAGATGTACGATTAGTACATCCACTGTTGCTTCCCGTACCAACATTTGCTGTAGCGGTATAGTTATCTGAATTTGTTATGTAATAGAGAATAAAGTTTCCAAATTTCAGTTTTAAG
>CAJBHC010000045.1 GCA_903952785.1 uncultured bacterium
ATGGGTAACTACACTCTAGCAGGGGAGATAGCAAAGCAGTATGGAATCACTATTCCTTCAAATACACTTCCACAGACTACAACCAAACCAAATCCAACAAACTCAATACTCTCATCTTCTTCCTTCACCCGAGATCTCAAGCTTGGCATGAAAGGATTAGATGTTAAACTCCTACAGCAATTCCTAAACACTCACGGCTTCCCAGTATCAAAGAAGGGAGTTGGTTCAAAGGGAAGAGAGAATACAACCTTTGGCCCTGCAACAAAAGCTGCTCTTGTTAGGTTTCAGAAGGCGAACAAGATTGTGCCGGCTGTTGGGTATTTTGGACCAAAAACTCAAGCTGCCATTTCAAAAGAATTATAAAAGATAGAAGTTAATCTGTTTAAGTTAGTAGGTGATATCGACCTGTAAATTTTGGTATTTGATTTTCGCCATATATCGTATATGATATATGTATGAAAATGCCATCAATCAAAAAAGAAAAAACTACAGATGCAGGTAAGCCTGGTAAAAAGGGCGTACGAGTAAGTGCGGGAACTGACAGCAACAAGAACCTTGGATTCTTTATCAAGAAACTTCGTGAAGATAGAAATCTAACTCAAAATGATTTTGCGAAACTACTCAAGACTTCACAGAGTGCTGTCGCTCGTATTGAAAGTGGGGGACAGAATATGACGACGGATGAATTAAATAGAATCAGCGCTGCGCTTGGTAGAAAGATTGTAGCAATTTCTGATTCTATTGATGTTGAGATTGAAGGTGGAAGAAAATTATCTGGAACAATAACAACTAATACCTCAAAGAATGGGGCGCTTGGTTTAATTTGCGCATCGTTATTAAATAAAGGAAAAACAAGACTTCATGGAATTCCAAGAATTGAAGAGGTTCAAAGAATCATTGAATTAATGGAGAGTATTGGCGTTTCTATAAAATGGATCGATAAAAACACCTTGGAAATTGTTGCGCCTAAAAAACTGAAGGTAGAAAAATTGGATCAAGTTGCGGCTGGAAGAATTAGATCAGGTCTTATGATAATTGGTCCATTAATTCATAGAGAATCTATTTTCAAAATTCCTCATGCCGGAGGGTGTAAGATGGGGCAGAGAACAATCTCAGCTCATCGCTATGGTCTTGAAGATTTGGGTGTTAAAATCGAAACTAAGTCAGATCACTATTTGATTGAATCAAAAAAGCTAAAGCCTACTCACGTTATTATGTCAGAATCTAGCGATACTGCAGCTGAGAACTTGGTGATGGCGGCATCTTTAATAAAAGGGGAGACAACTATTCAATTCGCTCCACCTAATTATCAGGTTCAAGAAGTCTGTTTTTTTCTAGAGACACTGGGTGTGAAGATTGATGGAATTGGAACAACTACGCTTGTTGTACATGGAATCGATGAAATAAATATGGATATTGATTACTACAACAGCGAAGACCCAACAGAATCAATGATGTTTATTTCTGCTGGTGTTGTTACTCAATCTACCTTAACTATCACAAGATGCCCAATTGATTTCTTGGCCCTTGAAATGTTGAAGCTGAAAAAAATGGGATTGAAATATAAGCAGACCGCAGTTTATTATGCAAAAAATGGTAGAACAAAATTGGTGGACATTACAATTTATCCCTCTAAGCTAATAGCGCCAATCGATAAAATTCACGCTCAACCATATCCAGGAATTAACACTGACAACTTGCCGTTTTTTGTTCCCATTGCAACTCAAGCAAAAGGTACAACTCTAATACATGATTGGATGTGGGAGAATAGGGCGATATATTTTGCGGAGCTGAACAGACTCGGTGCTAACATTAATCTTGCTGATCCTCATAGAGTTTTTATTCAAGGGGAGACTCCACTTAAGGGTGCGCAGATTGTTTGTCCATTAGCTCTTAGGCCTGCGATGATAATTATGGTTGCCATGCTCGCAGCAAAAGGCAAATCAATCTTGAGGAGTATTTACCCAATTAGTAGAGGGTATGAGGATATCGCAGAGCGTTTGAATGGGATTGGTGCGGATATTAAGGTTATAAAGGAGATCTAGACGAAGAGGCTTTGCCTCATGTCGCCGCCCTCAGTCGCTATTTTAAGCTTTAAACTTGGTCATTATTATTATGCTTGCAAAATGCATGTATTTTGCATATAATACAGACATGACTACAAACGTTCAAATAAGAGTAGATACTAAATTAAAGAATGATGCTGAAAAGACTTTAAATAGAATAGGTCTTGATTTACCTACGGCTTTTAGAATATTTCTAAATAAAATTAATGTTTCAGGGGGAATACCTTTTGCGGTTAATACTGATGGCTATTTTAATTATACAAAGGAACAGGAGGATGAAATATTAGATGCTTACAAAAATAGCAAAAGGTCAAAAGAGTTCAAAAGTGCCAAAGAATTAATTAAGCATTTAAGATCTCAATAAAAATGAAAATAGTTACTACGGTTAAGTATGATAAAAAATATAAGAAACTAAGTATTGACTTGAAGAACAGAGTGGATTCTATTTTGGAAAGGTTCATGAAAAACCCTCTCGATCCGTCTTTGTTTAACCATAATTTACAAGGTAAATTGAAAGGTTTTAATCAATAAGAGCCGGTTTTGATTTAAGAATTATATTCAAAGAAGAAAACGGTTATGTTCTTGTTTTACTTATTGATTTAGGTAAGCATGATGAAGTCTACTAAATTTGACAATCAATTTGATTTTGATATTATATAGATACAAATGGGTTATCCCGTACGTCCGAGCTCCAAAAGAGCTCGGACTTAACGTTTAAATCTTATAATATCTACTATTGAATCTTGAACTCTTAAGAAATCTATCTCTGACAAGAATCCAATTTTTGTGTCCAACCTCTTTGTGTCCAACAACCTAAGTTGGGAAAGTATAACCGATTGTTCTACATCCTTAAGTGTCACTTTCATATAATATATACTTTCTTTGCTTTTGGTGCTCATGGGCATTCCCCAAAATATATTGTTATTGAATTTTTTGAACACTAAAACAGGCCTACGAAAAACATCACCCTTTCCGTTTTCCTCATCACCAACATTTTCACCCAAAGAACACCAATAAACCTCCCTCTCATTGATAACTGTTCCTGTTCTTGGTTGAGAATCTATATAGCGTATATCCAATCTAAAAATCTTTTGAACATCCAAAGAGTCTAGCAAATCCAACCCAAAGTTTTCATAAAGAGATTATAAAGAATTCCCAAAGATTTTAGGAATTTTTACAAACCACAACCAGAACTTTCTACCTCTATTGGCAAAATTGACCAAAAAACGGTCAATTTTCCATATTGAGGTATAAATCTTGGAGCTTGGAAAGCCGTCATCTGTTTATCCACCACACTAATGTTTATAGAACCCAAAAATCGTGCAGTTTTTGGAAAAAACCCCAACCTGTGCTAGGATATATCCCTAAACAAATTAAATTAAATCAAATATATGCACCTTGGTAAAAAGACGAAAATAGTGGCTACAATTGGTCCCGTAACGGAATCGACAGAACAATTAAAAAAGATGCTTAAAGCTGGAATGAACGTGATGAGAATGAACTTCTCTCATGGCGATTTTGCTGAGCATCAAGGAAAGTTTGATAATCTAAAGAAAGCAATCAAAGAAACTGGAATGCCTTGCGCAATAATGCAAGATCTATCTGGCCCAAAATTTAGAATCGGAGATTTCTATCAAGAGCGTGTAAACCTAAAGAAGGGGGATTTCATTACTCTCACACCTGAGAAAATTGTTGGCGATGAAAAGCGTGTTTCTATAAACTACCCAACACTTCACAATGAACTTAAGGTTGGAAATATTGTAATGGTTGACGATGGTAAAAAACAATTTGAAGTTGTTGAAATTAAGGGAAAGGAAATTAAGTGTAAAATTCTAATAGGAGGAGACACAAAGGGAAGACGTGGCGTAAACTTGCCAGGCGCATACCTAAAAGTTAGCTCACTAACTGATAAAGATAAAAGAGATATTGCTTTTGGAATAAAAAACAAGGTTGATATTGTTGCCTTTTCTTTTGTTAGAACAGGTGCTGATGTTAAGGAACTTAGAGAAATTCTTGATAAGGCAAAGTCAAAGGCTATGATTATGGCAAAGATTGAAACACAGGAGGCGGTTGATAATATCGATGAAATTATTGCTCTATCTGACTCTGTGATGGTGGCAAGAGGGGATTTGGCGGTTGAGATTGGATACGAGAATACACCACTCGTACAAAAGATGATTATCAAGAAGGCAAATGAAGCTGGAAAACCGGTTGTGACTGCAACTCAAATGCTTGAATCAATGATTAAGTCTCCTGTACCAACAAGAGCTGAAGTTTCTGATATTGCTAATGCTATTTTGGATGGAACGGACGCTATTATGCTTTCAGAAGAGTCAACTCTTGGAGATTATCCTATCGCTGCGGTTGAGATGATGTCTAGTATTGCTCTTAAGGTAGAGAACTCTGAACATCACGCAGAAATGTTGTGGGGAATGCATGCACATCACATTGGAGTGGGTCATTCAACTACGCTTGCCGTAATGGAGGCGGCTGAAAAGGTTGATGCAAGATATATTGTTGCCTTAAGTGAATATGGATACGCCGCAAGAATGGTATCAAGAAATAGAGGACATCAACCAATTCTAGTTGTCACTCCTAACCCAGTATTGTTTAATCAATCTTGTTTAATGTATGGTTGTTATCCTGTAATGGATGAGAAATACAAGAGTTTTGATGAGGCACTAACTAAAGTTAGACCAATGCTTGTGAAAGAAAAGCTTGTTAAGAAGGGTGATAAGGTAGTCATTGTATCTGGCGCTCCGTTTGGAAAGACTGAGGAGTCAAATGTGATGTTGATAGAGACGATCTAGGGTTAAGGCGTAAACATTTGTGTTTTAGTTGATTAGGTCATTGTTTACATATCGTATTGCTGTATAATTATAAGTATGAAAAAAATCATACTTATAATTTTTGCATTATTAGCTTTATCAACCGCGACCTTCTCAAATCGTATATTTGCCGAGACCTTGTCGGCTGAAAAATATACTCCACCTGCTAAAATTGATTTAGCAGAAGTTGGTAAAAAGATAAACAGCGTTGATGGATCTGGGGTTAGAGTAGGGGAACCTCTCTTCAAAGACCTTGTATATAATCAGAAAGATATTGTTAGCATTACTTTGCCATTAAAGAATAATAGTAATTTAGATTATTCTGATATATCTATCTCAGCTTATGTGATGGTGCACGCAAGTGGTACGTCTGCTCAGAATTATGGATATAAAAATGATTTGGTCCAAGTCTTTTTATCAAAGCAGGCAAGCAAAAATGTAAATATACAGTTTCAAATGCCTGACTCAGTAAATATAACAGAGGGGACTTTGGCGAGAATAGAATTTATGATTCTTACTAAATCAGGTGCTCTGCTTGGTTTGTCTGGCAAAAATATAAAATTAGGTAAGTTCTCAGATGCTTTGAGTGTAACAAATGCCTATGTTAGTGCAAACAATAGAGACTATACTTTACAGCAAGGTCCAACTGTCACAAAAGGTACATCTCCCAAACTGGTTCTTGAATTTAAAAATACAAGTTTAAAAGACGTTCAATTGATTCCAAAAATAAAAGTCTATGATATTGTTCCCTCAAAACCTGAAGTCGGTGGTAAGGAATATGAAAGCTTCACAATAAAGGCTGGAAAAACCAGCAAGATAACATTGGAATTACCCGTTTTCTCTAAAGCGGGTGTTTACGATGGGCAAGTGCATTTCTTTGATAATGAAGGATTTGAGAGAGCTCCATTCATATCAAGTAGGTGGATTGTTGACGGAGACATCGCCACAATACCTGGCGTGAATATCAATAAAAATAGTTTTAGAGCAGGGGATCTGATTGTTGCTACCGTCTCATATACAGGTTCCCCTGTGAATATAGATACGAATTTAACTACAGATATTGGAACGAGTACTATGAGAATCACTCTGTTTAATGAGCAGAGAGAAGTTGTAGCTGAGGGTACTAAGGAAATAAATTTAAACACATTATCAGACTCAGCTGTATTTGAAATGCTTGCAGGAAAGAAGGCTGACTCCGTTAGCGCTGAGGTTGTGATTGTGAAAGGTGACGTAGAGCTGGTAAGGTATAATACGATTTTAACTGATCCAGATTCTAAAACAAAATTTGATTTTTCTAAATATGCAATTATCGGATTATTGATTTTAATTGTTATTTTGGTCTTTGTTTCTGTAAAGAAGAAGCGTGTGCGTGTTTCGGTAGTCTTACTTGTCTTGATATTTGGCTTCTTAAGTCTGTGGGGTGGCGATGTTGTGGCTATGACCGGTGGAAAGGGTTACACCCAACCTCATGCAAATCTTGTTCCACCAACTTGTGGAGCCACAAACTGTAAAGCTCCTATCTTCAATTTAGATACTTGGATCTCAAGGGATAAGTTTTCTCCTGGAGAAAACATGGGTTATGATATTTACACACAAGGAGCAGCCTTGGTCTGTCTTAATAGTACCTTCCCCGCGAAGGTTGATTATGCAATATATAATAGTGATGGTGGTCTTGTAAGCTCCAGTTATGCTTACAACATTGTGCCTAACCCAGGTGGACATAAAGATGTTGCATACCATACTTTTTCAAGCTTCGTCCCCGCAACTGCTAATCAAACACCAGCGTCCATAAATGCTCCAACCATCCCAGGTAAATATATTTTAGTAACAAATACAAACGTTCAGTTTATTGGGGCTGCTGATTTTGGTACCGTAACTTACGGTTCTTCGTATTCATGTACTGTTCCGTTGGAAAAAAGAATAAAGAGCTTTGATTTGCGTACGGGCTACATTTATGAAGATTATTGTCCACCTCCCGGACATGAATTACCTAGCCCTATGGTTAATTATTTTTCATTCACCGTTGTTGCACAGACCACTACTCCAAATGTTGTTGCCAGCGTACCTTGGGTTTCTAACACTCAAGCTAGAATAAAATGGGTTTATACTGATCCAAAACCTCAAACTGGAAACGTTGTAGAAATATCTAAGACTGAGACTTTTGATTCAGTACTTCAGAGTATTTCAAATACTCCACCAGTTGTTGCAAAAAGTAATAACTTTTATCAGGCTTCTGTATCAATGATAAAAAGTCTATTTGGACTTGAAGTTGTAAAAGCAGAGGTCAATGTTGATGATACAAGAAGTATAATTGTATCTGGACTTGAGCCAGATACTAAATATTACGCAAGGATAAAGGCGACAAATGGAGACAATTGGAGTGCTTGGTCTTATAAAGATTTTATAACCACGGTGTCTTCTGTCCCACCAGACTGTGATCCTCTAATAGATCCATCGTGTCCAAGCACAACAACAAGCGGCGGCGGGTTTGACGCCACGTGTCTTGTTTCTTCTTCGACAATTAAACAAGGAGAGAGCACAACTTTTACCGTTGCTCCACTTAATTCAAGCGGTACTGTAACGTATCAATGGAAAGAGTTTAATGGTCCAAACATCTCTGGACAAACAGCCACAAGTTATACAAGAACGTATGGTGATACCGGTACATTTGGTTTGCAAGTTTTGGCGACACAGGTATCAACAACTGGAACAACTGCTGTTACAAAAGATTGTTCAGTAACTGTAAATTCTTTGTGTGGTGCTATACCGAGTGACAAGTGCATTCCACCATGGATGAGTAAGGCAACGGCGTGCGTTACTCAGGGTGGAGTATCAACATGGGTCTATGCATCTACTTCGGTACCCTGTCAGAATGAACCTAACGTAACTGTATTCAAATTTGATCCAAACAACACCGTTGTGGGATCTAAGTGTAAGCTCTTTCTGACAGCAACTAATGTTTCCTCTTGTTATCTAAAAAATATAGCAGGACAAAAATCTGTGACTGAAACTCAAATACCAGCCATTGGAGGAAATATTTCTGTGGTTGGTGGCGTTGGTGCTTCTGTTGGAAAACATACATTGTGGTGTAAGGGGGTATATGATGGTGCTGTTGCAAAACAATATGATACGGAAAAAACCTGTTTTTCCGATTCTACTTTTAGTGAAGATTAAAAAGCTGGTTGATATTTAATTTAAATCGGCATTATTTTATGCACATTCTATACGTATTTTAGTCTATTTCTATATAAAATCTTCGGGAATTCTTTAGAATTTCTTTATAGAAATTTCATATTGATTTGCTATACTATCCGCATTATGCAGCAAACATCAATCAAAACAAATCCATATGTCATAAAAGATACAGATTTATTCATGTCTTCAGCCGGAGATAGTAGGAGTGCTCGTGTATATGATTTACGCCTTCGTGATTTACCAAAAGAAGAAAAGCCTAGAGAAAAATTATTGTCCTTTGGCCCCGCAAGTCTTTCTTTGGCAGAGCTGGTTGCTGTTGTCTTGAACGTTGGCACAAAAAATGAAGATGTTCTTTCTATGTCAAAGCGTCTTGTAAAAGAATATGGAGTTAGTGCTTTATCGTCCCAAATTAATCCTCAGCAATTAATGGATGATCTGAATATTCCAATTGGTAAGGCGTGTCAGATAGTTGCCTGTAGTGAAATAGGGAGGCGTTTGCATAAGAAAAATGATATAGGTCTGGCTGTTATAAGAACCGCAAAAGATGCCTATGATTATTTAAAAGATATACATTCCTTGCCCAAAGAGCAATTGAGGGGAATATATTTAGATACTCATAATAGAGTTATTCATGATGAGGTCATATCTATTGGGACAATAAATACAAACATTGTTCATCCAAGAGAAGTTTTTAGACCGGCACTAGAATATGGTGCTGTTGCTGTGGTACTTGCTCATAATCATCCATCTGGTATTGTTAGTCCAAGTACGGCTGATATTGAAATCACAAAACAATTGGTTCAGGCTGGTAAAATGATTGGTATTCATGTTTTAGACCATGTAGTTATAACAAAAACCGGTTTTCAGAGTATTGAAGTTGAATATTAAGGATCGGTCATTGGATATAAAATGGTATCCAAATTAAATGAACAAAGTGACTTGGTCAGTATATTTTGACGGAGAGTATGATAAAATAAATCTAAAATAAAATGTCTACATTATATGTTGTTGGAACTCCAATAGGTAACTTAGAAGACATCACCTTTAGGGCGGTGCGCATTTTAGGTGAGGTAGATTTAATTCTGTGTGAAGATACTCGTACGAGCCGGACTCTTTTAAATAAATATGACATTAAGACGGCAACAATGTCTTTTCACACTCACAGTGGTCTAGCAAAAATAGACAAAATTATTGAAATGCTAAAAGAGGGGAAAGATCTCGCTCTTATTACGGACGCGGGAACCCCTGCAATTTCAGATCCAGGATCATTGCTGGTATCAAAAGTTAGAGAAGGGTTGGGAGATGGTGTGGATATTAAGACTGTACCTGGTCCGTCTGCGCTAACAGCAGCACTTTCAATTGTTGGACTACCAGATCATCAATTTACTTTCATTGGCTTTTTGCCACATAAAAAAGGCAGGGAGACGTTGTTTAATAAAATTTCTGAGGCAAAAAAGGAGTCTTTTGTATTTTATGAATCAACCCATAGAATAGAAAAAACATTGGAGTCCTTGCGGGATCATTTTGAAAAAGCAGAAACACCAAATAGAAAGGTCTATTTAGCCCGTGAGCTTACAAAAATGTTTGAAGAATGTCTAGTTGGAAGTCCAGAAGAGTTGATTGAGCAAATTGCTGAGGATAGTAATAAAACAAGAGGGGAGTTTGTGGTGATTGTTGGACCGAGCTTCTTATAAATTATTGTTGTTGGAACAATTCATTAATCTTGCTATACTAGAAAGTATGAAAAAAATCAGAACAACACTTGTGGTTTTAGGATTGCTGATAGCTTTAATTCCAACATTCTTGTCAGTTTGGGGTGGAACAAAAAATTGGATCATAACAATACTTGGCTTATTAGTTGCTGTTTTATCTTATCTATATATACATGAACAGCAAACAAAAAAATAAGAAAACAAAATACATCTGGCGTCTCTTGCGGGGTAAAAATGTACCCTATATCTTAGGGGCTATTTTTTTATTAATTATGGTTATTTTTGTCTTGCCAAATCTCTTCTCAGTCACATTTGACGCTAGTCATATGAAGGCAGAAGTTCAGGGTATTTCTAAAGAGGCTGGAGTTATAGCATCATCTGGTGGTTCTTCTTCAACAGAAGATGAAAATAAAGTTTTAGCAGCTTCTTCAACAGTGGAAATGTCCTCAGAAACAATTTTTGATCCAAACAATCCAATCATACAAATGAGACCTGGAGTAACTCACGTTAAAACTCCAGCTCCACTTAAAGCAATCTATATATCTAGTTGGGTTGCAGGATCAAATGATCTAAAAAATAAGATTAAAAAACTAATTGAAGACACAGAATTGAATTCTGTAATTATAGACTTTAAAGATTCAACAGGAAAGATTTCAGGCAAGACTGGGGTCCCAGAAATTGACAATGTTGGATGCACTGAAAATAGAATTAAAGATATTCAAGGATTGGTTAAGGAATTGCATGATAGCAATATTTATGTGATTGCTAGAATCGCTGTATTTCAGGATTCTTGCATGACAGGAAAGCATACAGATTACGCTGTAAAGAGAAAAAGCGATGGTGGAATATGGAAAGATAGAAAAGGTCTTTCTTGGATGTATGCCGGATCAAAAGAAGTATGGGATTATAATGTAAAAATAGCTAGGGTTGCATATTCTTTAGGATTTGATGAAATAAACTTTGATTACATAAGATTTCCTTCAGATGGGAATATGAAGGATTTATCATATCCAGTTACTGTATCTAATTCCACTTCAACTGATGTGTCGGTAAATACTCGTTCAAACATATTAAGTAGATTTTTCATTTATGTTGACGAAGAGCTTATAAAAAAAGCGGGAGATAATAGGCCTAAAATTTCCGCCGATGTTTTTGGCTTGGTCGCTACAAATTATGACGATTTAGGAATTGGCCAAGTCTTAGAAAAAATTCTACCTTATGTAGACTATGTTGCACCGATGGTCTATCCATCTCACTTTGCTCTAGGTTGGAATGGCTATTCAAAGCCCGCTACTCACCCCTATGAGGTTATTAGTATATCAATGGGTAAGGCTGTGACTCGTGCTAAAGCGATGGGAGAAGATCCAAATAAGTTGAGACCTTGGCTTCAGGATTTTAATTTAGGGGCAACTTATACTCCGCAAATGATAAAAGATCAAATTAGAGGAGCAAAAGACGTTGGGCTAGATAGTTGGATGATGTGGGACCCTGCAAATAAATACAATAGTACGAAGAAGATCTTGTCGAAGGGATAATAAGCGCCACATTCTTGAATATAATTTCATCTGGTTAAATCTACTTTACTTTGTTTTTAATGCATACAGCATGGTTATACATGCCTAATCCTTGTTGACGTAGAAGGCTTGTTGTATAATAGGAATTAATTAAACTTATTATATATATTAAACATGGATATGAATCTTAATCAGAACATTTCAAGATACGTCGTAGGGCTTATTGTAGCAGTAGCGTTTATCTCAATCGGATCACAGTATGAGAATATTAAAACAGAGTTAGGTTATTTAGGTGATAAGGCTAATGCATTAGTCGCAAGTGTTTCGAGGAGTGCTGAGAGACCGCCGATGATTGTTGTTGGCGGAGGTGGAACAGGTGCTTTTGTTAATAAATCTAGCGGAAGCGCTAGCGGAAGCAATAGCGGTAGTAATCAAATCGTAAATAGTCAAAAGGTCATTTCTTATTTGCTTTTGGGTACAGTAGAGGGTAATGGCTCTGGTAGGATTACTTCTATCCCAGCCCACGGACTAAATTGTGGTAGTGGTGTAAATCAGAAAGTGTGTATAGCATCTTACTCAATTAATACTTATGTTCTTTTAACTGCAGAAACAGATAAGGGCTCTATCTTCAAAGGATGGAGCGGTTCTTGTAAAAATACAAAAGATCTTAGTCCTAGTTGTTTAATAAAAATGGATTCGCTAAAATCAGTCGTTGCAAAGTTTACCAAAAAACCGATACTTGAAGTTCGTAAATATTATGAAGATCCGGCTGAAACTTGGAGAAGATCTGATGGTTTTCATGGTAAGGGAACAATAACATCTTCACCTTCAGGAATAAATTGCGGACTAGAGTGCTTAAAAGCAACATCCAC
This sequence comes from uncultured bacterium, assembly GCA_903952785.1. Lineage (GTDB taxonomy): Bacteria > Patescibacteriota > Minisyncoccia > Phycocordibacterales > CAIZLB01 > CAIJKW01. Next base: position 12,188 of record CAJBHC010000045.1, read on the forward strand.
ATTTGATTTAGGTACTTCAGTTACTCTCACTGCTAATGCAAAAGCTGACTCAGACAGTTATTTTGTAAGATGGTTTAGCGACAATGGGGGACGGGATGTTGACCCAATAATATCCACCTCAACATCTATTACGTTTAAAATGAGCACTAGTTCCATGGTTGTCACTGGATTATTCCAATTAAAAGCTAAAAGATGCCGAGACCGAGGAATGGATCCTTTGATGATTATGGATTATCAAGATCAAATTGAATATGTAAAAGCTGATAATACTTTATCTCAAGCAAAAAAAGATGAATTAATAAAAGAATTGATAAAATCCATGGAGAAGATATTGATGTGTGAACAAATTATGTTTTATTAGGTAAATTTAATCACAATACTTTTGATTCAATTGTTTGAATATATCCAACGCAATAGCCAAAAAACTTTTTTGGCATTATACTATATATAATAATTAATATATGTACGATGAAGAAAAAGTAACATACTTTGGATTGACTGACGCTAGAAATAAGCGCGTACGTTTTGGTATTAAAACAAAAGATAGGGCAAAACATATATATGCTATCGGAAAGACAGGTATGGGTAAATCAACTCTACTTGAAAATCTTGCGATTCAAGATATTCAGAATGGAGAAGGTCTTGCCTTTATTGATCCTCACGGAAAATCAGCAGACTTACTTTTAGAATATGTTCCTGAACATCGTAAAAAAGATGTAATTTATTTTGCTCCATTTGATCTTGATTATCCTATTGCCTTTAACGTGCTTGAAGACATGGGGGTAGAAAAACGCCACCTTGTCGCCAATGGATTAATGAGTGCCTTCAAAAGAATTTGGGCTGACTCTTTCTCTGCCAGAATGGAATATATTCTAAACAATATATTACTAGCCCTTTTGGAGTTTCCGGGATCAACCTTGATGTCAGTAAATAGAATGCTTACAGACAAAGACTTTAGAAGTGCTGTTGTTGCTAATGTATCAGACCCATCTGTAAAAGCCTTCTGGATTGAAGAGTACGGAAAGTATACTGAGAAGTTTGCTGCGGAAGCTGCCCCCGC
>CAJBHC010000046.1 GCA_903952785.1 uncultured bacterium
TTGATTTTTGTTTGCCATATATGGTTAGATTACTGGATAGTTACCCTTTGTCACCCCAATCCATCCAGAATGTCACCCCATATGGTTAACTATACACTCTATTGTTTTTTTCCTTATTTTTGCTAGTATAACAATCACGGAGGAGTGGCAGAGTGGTCTAATGCACTTGTCTTGAAAACAAGAGTCTCTTTACGGGGACCGTGAGTTCGAATCTCACCTCCTCCGCCAAGAAAATAAAGTATCGGAGTCGACCCGTTTACCTATGTAGGTGGTGCGACTCAAGTAAGTCAAAACACACGATTAATTCGTGTGTTTTTGTTATCATGTAATTAATGAAAAAAGAAGAGCTAGAAAAAATAAAAGATAAGCTGATCGACGTTTTGTCCCAAGAAAAAGGATATTTTGGTCGGGTTGATACTTGGGGACAAAGGCCAACAAAATATGAGCATATTGGCTATGAACTAGATTTGGATATTATGCCTACTATCGAATCATTATCTGAGAAAGACAGAAAGTGTTTAGTTAAAATTATTAATTATTTTGAAATTCATGCAAACCCTCTTAGAAAAATGATTGAAGGAGATAGTAAACAAGGTCTATATGATTTTTATTCTGAATGGGCGTGGTCTCATTTTATGACAGTGGTTATGTTTGGGATGTTAGAGGTTGCTGTAAAAAATACTCCATCTTGTATTGTGTGGAGGAATCAACAAAAAGGACATATAGAAAAATATAAAAGTATAGAATTATTTTTAGAAACTAATTTATCTCAAAATATTAGAGATGATATTGCAAAAAGATACAAGACAGAAAATAATTTAAATCTAAATTCTTTTTCAGATGTAATTAAACATTTATGGAATGAAATTAGATCTGGATTTATTCATGAAGCAGGTGTTCATTATAAAGGTATGGAGTGGAGCACTTTCGGAGGTGGCATGGGGACCAAAGAAGATCCCATTAAACTTCAAACAGATGTACCTATGCAAGAACTTTTACAGATAACATGGCAATCTATTTTGAACTCTTTTGGTTATAGTGGTCTTTTAAAGTTACCCCGATATCAGAATTAATTATCAATTAGTTCTAATGTTTTATCTTTATACACAATCCTTGATCTAAGATTTGCCAACAACTCTCGTTTCTCTCCCACAGTCCCTTCTTTAAGAATATACTTCGCGTAGTTTCGTATATCAGTTTCCTTATTGTTCTTGAGCTTTTCAGTTGCTCCAAGTACTGATCTTTGGAATATGTTGAATCGTGCTATCTCATCTTCAAGTTTTTGTCTCATACCAAGCTCATTGATATTTACCTTATCTAGAATATTCAAAAGTTCCTTAATCAAATCTTCTTCTCTTATGTATTGATTCTTGCAATTTCTATCCCTAGATCTTGCACATGAGTAGTAGATGTATTTCGCATGAGTGCCATCCTTGAGCTGTTTCCATTTTTCTTCGGCAGATATTCCACTACCACAGTATCCACAGGTGAATAGTTTGGTGAATGCAAATTCCTTATTTTCTCTTTGTATATTATCTCTCTTGAGTTGAGCTTGAGCTTTCTCAAATAGTTCTTGTGTGATTAATGGCTCATGTTTTCCCGTATACCAGTTACCACTACCTTTGGGGTGTTCAAATACTCCATGATAGAACTGATTTTCTAATATTCGATATATTCCACTCAGTGTTAGTGGCTTATTACCTCGTGTATAAAAATTAAGTTCATGTCTTAACCAATTGTATAGTTTTCTCCCTGAGTAATATTCATACGCAACTCTTTCAAACATCTTCTTAATCACAGGAGCCCTTTCTGGATCAACTAGTATCTGACACTTTTTATCCATATGTTTTTGATTGAGATATCCAAGTGGAGCAACTCCTGGCCACAAACCCATTTCAACTCTTGTTCGAAGACCTCTCTTTACATTAATACCTCTATTGTCGTTTTCTAACTTTGCCTGACCTCCCATAATCATTAACATGAATTTATCATTTGGTGTATTTGAAAAGGTCTGACTGAATGTCCTTATGTCTTGAAGTTTTCCCTGATCCATAAGATCGACAATTTTTCCAAGATCTCCTGCGTTACGAGAGATTCGATCTGAAGCCCAAGTTATGATTCCGTTGTATTTACCAACCTTCAGTTCCTCGATAATCTCATTGAAGACTGGTCTTTGTCCTGTTTCCTTGGCTGAGTGGCTTTCTCGCTTCATCGCTACGATTTCCAGATTATCTCGCTCAGCGAGCTGTAACATCTCCTTAATCTGTGAATCTATCGAAAGAACCTGTCTTTCCTCTGATTCTGTTGATTTACGTGCATAGAGACAATACCTCACTTTGGTCGCTAATTTACTCACTTGGGGCATCTCATAGCCTATTGGCGCTGTTGTTTTCATATATACATTGATGACGCAGACCCTCCGAAGAGTCCAGGGCGTCCCATTTCCTATGTGTTGGTAACTTAATAGGGTAGAAATTTGCTTTTATTTTGAAAGTGCAGTATACTCTTTACATGCACAAGAAATTGAGCCAATTAGCAGACATAGTATCAGGATACACATTCCGTGGATCTATAGAAAATGACCCAAATGGGGACATTTTTGTGCTTCAAGCTAAAAATATCCAAGCAAACCAAGATATTGAGAATATTAGTGATTTTGTAACAATCTCCGATAAATCTCTAAGAAGCCCCTATTTCCTAGAGCATAACGATATTCTACTTGTTTCTAGGGGTTCAGGAATTGGATCATTTCGCTCATCTGTTTTTGCATCAGATAAACTAAAAGTCATGCCGTCATCTTCAGTTCATGTTATACGAATTCAAGATGTCACAGTACTTCCTAAATATGTCTCACTCTATCTCAATTCTCTCGACGGACAAAAAGCACTCTCTCAGATCGTTACAGGTGCTTCCTATATACAAAGCATTCTCGTAAAGAATTTAATAGATCTGGAAATCCCGATACCTCCGATACATACTCAAAAATCAATTATCGCACTCCATGAAAACATAGCCGATCAAGAACGAATATTAAAAAGAAAACAAGAGATTCAAAAAAATATTATCAACGCAAGCTTTACTAACTTAATCAACAAATAACATGACTAACAAAAAATACTCACAAGAAGACCTTAATAAAATCCTTTGGGATTCTGCAAACTCTTCACGTAGCCAACTCAACGCTGCAGATTATATGAACTACGTGCTTCCAATGCTTTTCCTGAAATACCTCAGTGATAAATCAAAGAATACTCACGAAGAGTATAAAAAGAGATTTGCAGGTGATGAAAAACGTATTGAGGAGAAAATGAAACTTGATCGTTTCTATCTTCCTCCAAAGTCATCATTTGATTATATCTATTCAATTATTGAACAAGACAATCTTGGTGAAGAAATCAACAAAGCACTTCATCGTATAGAAGACCACAATAAGGAAAAACTTGATGGAGTATTTTCTGTAGACTTCAATTCAGAATCAAATCTTGGAAAACTTGCAGAGCGAAATAAGATGCTTCGTAATCTCGTACAGGATTTCTCAAAGATTGACCTCACTGGTGTAAAAGATGATGTGATCGGTAACTCTTATATGTTCTTGATTGAACGCTTCGGAGCAGATGCAGGTAAAAAAGCTGGAGAATTTTTTACCGTTCGTAATGTTGCTCATCTTGTAGCAAGGCTTGCTGAACCTAAAGTGGGTGCACGTATTTGTGATCCTTGTTGTGGCTCAGGAGGTCTATTGCTTCTTGCGGGTGAAGAAGTTGAAAAGCAGGGTTCAAAAAACTATGCTTTATACGGACAAGAATCAACAGGTTCAACTTATCAACTTGCTCGTATGAATATGTTCCTACACGGAAAAGATTCAGCACGACTTGAGTGGGGTGATACATTAAACAACCCTCTCCTTGTAGAGAATGATCACCTAATGAAATTCGACACAATTGTGAGCAACCCTCCGTTTTCTCTTAAAAAATGGGGTGCTGAATATGCTGAAGCCGACAAATATAAACGTTTCTGGCGTGGAGCCCCACCTAAAGATAAAGGTGACTTTGCTTTTATAACTCACATGGTTGAGACTGCAAAACCAAAGACAGGACGTATCTCTGTCATTGTTCCTCACGGTGTTCTGTTCCGAGGTGGTGCTGAAGGTAAGATCCGTGAACAACTTCTTAAAGAAAATATCGTTGAAGCAGTTATAGGACTTCCTGCTGGATTATTCCAAACAACAGGTATTCCTGTAGCTATTCTTATACTTGATCGCTCACGAGAAAAAGGTGGAGAGAATGAAAATAAAAAGGATGTATTTTTTATCGAAGCATCAAAAGAGTTTAAAGCAAACAAAGCACAGAATATCCTCACTGATGAAAATATCGAGAAGATCATCAATACTTATAAAATCCGTAAGGATGTAGAAAAGTTAGCTCGCAAAGTCAGTCTTAAAGAAATTGAGGAAAATGATTTCAATCTCAACATCACTCGTTATGTCGATACCTTCACAGAAGAGGCACCAGTAGATATCAAAGCAAATTTGAAAGAACTTGCTGAGCTTGAGCCACAACTTGAGAAATTAGAAAAACAAATGGCCATATATTTAAAAGAGCTAGGAATAAAATAAATTTATGAAAATCAATAAATTTAGAATTAAAAATTACAAATCAATAGTCGATTCTGGCGATTGTTATTTTAGTGACAAACTAACTATTCTTGCTGGAAAAAATGAATCAGGTAAGTCTTCTGTGTTAGAGGCGTTGGAGGATTTTCATCAAGACAAGACTATCAGAGAAGAAGCTAAGCCTATTGAGGGTGACGGTATCCCAGAGGTTTCTATATCATTCATTGTGCCGGACACAGATGTTAATGATGTTTTTGAAACAGTAGGATCAGATAAAAATGTTTCCAAAGAAGTTTTGATTACACTTACGAAAAAGTTTGGAGTTAAGACGTATTCTCTTGATGGTGATTCTCGTAAATTGTTAGATCTTTCTAATATTATCGATGTATCAAAAAAACAAATACAAGAATCTATAAAAAAAATTGATGTTTTTATAAAAACATCTGGAACAGATATCAGGTTTCCAAAGTTAGACAAGCAAAAACTTAGTGATTACAAAGCTGAGGTTGTTGCGTTTAAAACTTCAAATCCATCACTTACAGATGTGGCTACTGAAGTTGAAAATATAGAAAAAGCCTCGGATGCTTTCTACGCTCAAGAAAAACTTGTTGTCGATTTTACAGCAGAACTTGTAAAGTCACACCTGCCATATTTTATATTATTCTCTTCTTTTGATGATGAGTTTCCAAAGTCTATTCCTATTGCATCATTAGCTACAAATGAGTGGGCAATGGATCTTGAACATGTAAGTGATTTCTCTATTGCAAAAATAGCTTCAACAAACAAGCAAGAACAAACTCGACATGAGAATTCTGTAAATATTGATTTTACCGACAAGTTTAAAAAGTTTTGGACTCAAGATGAAATTAAATTACAAATTAAAGCCGACACACAAGATGTTAATTTTTGGATTATAGAAAAAGATATACCTTACTATCCATCTCAACGAAGTAAGGGGCAGCAATGGTATCTGTCATTCTACGTAAAAATTGTGGCTAAACTTCAGGAAGATAAGCCTAATATAATACTAGTTGATGAACCTGGTTTATATCTTCACGCAAAAGCACAAAAAGATCTTTTGCAGGTTTTGCTGGCACATACTAATGATAATCCAGTTGTATTTTCAACACACTCTCCATATTTAATTACGGAAGATAATTTGGAAAATATTAGACTCATTGAGAAAACCGATGCTGGAACAAAGATCCTTGGTAAAATTCATGCACACCCAACATCAGATAGAGAGACGCTTACTCCAATACTTACCGCTATTGGTCTTGGTGTGAATGATTCAATAACTAACCTTGATCAAAAAGATAATGTTGTAGTAGAAGGTCCAGAAGATGTTTTTTATCTACAAGCATTTAAAATTCTAGAGATGAAAGATTTGAAGACAAACTTTATTAATGGTGGAGGTGCTTCAAATATGGGAATTGTTGGAACTATTCTTGAAGGATGGGGTGCAAATGTTGCTTACCTCTATGACAATGATCAAGGTAAAAAAGATGGTGTAAAAAACCTGAAAGCATGGAAAGTTTTGCCAGAAGTGATAAAGACTGTCTTGAAGAAAGATAATACAACTATTGCTGATGTGTTTAGTGTTGCCGACTTTAAAAGCCTTGTACTTGAAGATCCTACTCTTACGTATACTTCCTCAAATTCAGAATATATAAAAGGAATAACACCAAGACCTGACAAGGTTTTGCTTGCAAGGAGTTTTTTACAAAGATCTAAGGCGGGTCACATCACTTTAAGTGCTGATACAAAAAAGAACGTTACTGATTTATTTAAAGAAATTGAATTCAACCATGCAATCTAACCAATCACAAAAAAATACTTCAAAAAACTGGCAATTAAGAAAGTTAGACAGTATGTTCACTGTTCGTCGTGGTGGTTCACCAAGACCGATAGAAAGCTATATTACTAATAGAGATGATGGTTTGAATTGGCTCAAAATTGGAGATATAGATGTAGGAGCAAAATACATAACAGGTACTAGTAGTAAGATCTTGAAGGAGGGTTTATCAAGAACTACTTTGGTTAAAAAGGGTGATTTTATACTCTCAAACTCGATGAGTTTTGGAAGGCCATACATAATGAATATTGATGCGTGTATTCATGACGGATGGCTAACATTTCAAGATATTAAAACAGATATTTTGGATCGTGATTTTTTGTATTATTTACTATCTCAATCAAAGACACAATCTATTTTTGCTTCTATCTCAGCAGGATCGGGTGTTCTAAATTTAAAAAAAGAAACAGTTGCCGAAGTTGAGCTGTCTATACCCCCACTTTCTGAGCAGTATCGAATTGTTTCAATTCTCGAAACATGGGATAAGTCCATCGGAAGTCTTTCAGAGAAGATTAATCTTAAAGAACAGATAAAAAGAAGTTTAATGCAGGATTTGTTAACTGGCAAAAAAAGACTGGGGGGATTTAGTGATAAATGGGAGTCTACAAAGCTGGGGAAAATTGCATCTTTTAAAAAAGGTAAAGGTCTGTCAAAAAGTGAATTGGACTCTGGTGGAAAATATGAAGCAATACATTATGGTGAATTATTTACTAAATACAACGAGTATATTGAAAATATTATAAGCAGAACAAATTCCAATAAGAATATGTTCTTGTCCAAGAAGAACGATATTTTAATGCCAACCTCAGATGTTACACCTAGAGGATTATCTACCGCTAGTTACATAGATAAAGACGGAGTTATTTTAGGGGGAGATATTTTGGTAATACGTTCCACAGGTAATTTACATGGTTTATTCTTTTGCTATTTAGTAAATCTTAATAAAAAAGAAGTTATTAAGCTTGTATCAGGTTCCACTGTATTCCATCTGTATGGATCCGATATGGCAAAGTTTGAATTAAAACTACCTTCGTTAAAAGAACAAGAATCGATTGTAAAAATATTAGTAACCGCCGACAAAGAAATCACTGAACTAGAAAAGAAACTATCCATCCTCAAAGAACAGAAAGAAATAGTTATCGTAATCGCAGTGGACACCTTAATATCGTGGATCATCAACGCGGGGACATCTAAAGAATCAGTCGATAATCTCAGGACCTGGACTCTTATCTTCATCTTTTCCGCATCATCTGGAACACAACTAGTCTGTTCCTTGTTATATTCTCCAGTAAGTTTGCTTGGTGAATTGCAATCGCTCTCTGATCTTGAATAGACTACCTAACCTTAGACTGATTGCATTCGAAGAGGTTTATTACGGCATGATCTAGGAATCTACGCCTTTAGAGATGTGGGGCTTGACGATCGAAATTCCGAAATCCCGAAACTTCGAAAAAGCTGTTTTTGCTGTTTCAAAAAAAACCGAACTCGCTCGCTCATCATCGTCAAGACCCCAGGGACCAGCTGATCGCCTCGAGATAGCCCTCCCCTCCCCTCTCCTGGCCCGCTTCTCCATCGATATCACTGGCTCTATTCCCAGTGAGCTCTGGGATTTATGATGAACGGTCAATCTGCTGGAACATCAGCGATGTTTCCAGTTTCAGTCAAGATGAAAAATGGCAATCCTGTTTCAATGGGAAAGATCAGACCAAATAATAGTAGTTACTATGGAAATGTTGTCGCCAATAATGCCAATGCTGTCAATGGTTTGTCTTCCGCGGACAATTATCGGTTGATGACGCCACAGTCTCAACAGAAGCCTTCGTCGTGGACCTCTGCTCAAAGTGAAGACAACTCCGCAATTCAAGGAAAACAGATCGCTCCCAAATCCTCCTCAATGTTTGTTGAAATAAATTCGAAATATTCACAGCAGAATCCGTCCTTTTCGTCTGCAAATGGAATGAATGCGATCGCTGGAAAGCGAGGGAATTTTAACAGCACATTTCCCATAATGAACGGAGCGACGACCTCGAACGGATATCAGTCCACTCAAACAAACTCCCTTTTTAGTTCTTCTCCACCAGTCTCAAGCATGAATTCGCTGCTGAGCTCGAGTCTGACCAGCTACTCGCAGAAACTCCCTGCCCAGAACTACCATCCCGGCACTACCAACCCGAATTCCAGTAATCCGAGCCCCAAGAATGCATTTATTCGAAGTCAAACCAGTCCAGCACCTGTAATAAATATAGTCGGGAACTCCGTCAGCAGCAGTAACTCTGGTGGCCAGTCGAACCTCCTCCTGGCGGACGGGAAGAAGGAGTGGAACATCCGCGACTCCATCCTCATGCCCCCGATCAAGCACAATCCGCAGAATGATCTCGCGTTTGAACCATCGTCCTCGCAGCAGCCGAGCGAGAGCAATGTCGTCGGCCAGGACGAGAAGACCCTGCACAACCAGAAGATCCTCATGAAGTGCATGAAGCGAGTGCGCTTCTCCGAGCCGATCGCACTCTACGAGCCGATGACAAACACTCTCAGGAACAGGATCATTCACGACAACAAGATCTCCGTGTCCAGTGGCAATCCCTTCGAGCTCAAGTCCGCGCTCAAGGGCGGCGGGCTGTTGGTGTCCCGACCGCCTGATGGCCAGCCACAGCCCCACGGCGACGGCAGCGGACCGCTGAACTCCACGATCATGACGATAAACACCATGAACAACACTATGAGTAACAAGGCCTCCGTGAACAGCAACATGAGCAAGGCCATGCACGGCAGCATGATCGCCGGGCGGCCCATCTCGGCGCCAGTCAACGGACTGAAGAAGATCGCGGACGGCGGCGCGGTCACAACTCAGCCGCCGCAACAACAACCGCCGCAGCAGCAACAGAATCCGCTGCTATCGTCACGCGACCAGATTGTGAAGAAGTCGCTGATGGAGCTGCAGACGCGGATCGTGAGCAACCTGGCCTCCCTCTCGGAGGACCAGTCCTCGCGGGAGGCGGACGGCGCCAATCAGCAGAGCAAGGACCCGAGCCATCTGCCCGGCACTGCAGCTGATAACAATCTTTTATTCTCCTCCTCGCTGGCTACATTGCAGAACAACGGCGATTTGTTGGGCGGCCCCGGCAACAATCGATTCGTCGACGACAGCAAGCGGCCGAAGTCCGCGAGCTTCAGCGACTTCCAGTCGGGGCGGACGACCATCGACTCGATGAAAACCTTCACGCCGAGCCTCACCAGCCAGCTTCCCAGCCACATTGGCGCCAGTAGCAGCGGCCATGGCGGGAACGAGGTAGTGCCGGAGAACATGCAGCTGACGCGAGGGGCTGCGTTGTTCAACCTCATGGCCAAGTCGATCCTCATCGGCAACTACTCGTGTCGCGTGGTCAACAATATCCAGTTCTACGCCGACCACTTCGAATTCCTCTTCCCCATCCTTGACTTCTCGCAGAATTCCGGCGCCTTCTCCTCGACGACGAGCTCGACAGGCGCGGGGAGCAACTATTCCTCGCTGAAGGCCCTGACCATCTACTACCGCGACGTCTCGAACATCACGCTCCTGTCCAACAAGATGCGCTGTCGCCTGTCGCCGACTTGGTTCTCTTCCTCAGCGGACAATTCTAATAATGCTGCGCAGCAGCAACAACAACAGCAGCAGCAGGGCGGCATCTTCGGGTATCTCTGCATCGAGTTCTCCAGCCTCTCGTACATGATCATCCTGCGGGAGAAGATCATCCCCATCATCTCCAATTACTCCAAGAATCCTTGAGCGATCATTGTCGCGTGTGACACTAGCTGTTTCTTCGTTTTTTCACGCTTTCCGATTGGATTCCGCGTCGTTCCTCTTCGCTTGCGATAATGAGCGTGCGGTCGTCTGATCAGTTTTCTCGTTTCCTCCTCCCTCCCGTCCCGTCCCGTCCCTGACGAGACCAGACCAGACGAGAGGAGACGAGAGATATTGTTCCTGCGAGTTTTCGTTCCATTTATTTTCAGTACGATTTGCTTCTTTCCCTTTCTCCATCCACCTGCCTTCTTTTTTGCTGTTGATTTGATTTGCTTTTTTATTTTGTTTGGTTTGGTTTGGTTTGTTTGTGTACATATTGTGAGTATTCACGAGCATCGACAGTGCCGATGATTTCTTCGATGATTCATGTTCCGCGGACTCCTCGTCAAGACATTTGCTGTGCAATTGTTTGCTGAATCATATTCCCTCCTCCTTCGATTCTTATTGTTATTATTATTATCGTAGTAACTACCTAACTCACTAGTCTAGTCTACTAACTAACTTCACCATTCTTGAAGAGGGCCGTTTTGAGCCGCCCTGCCCTGCCCCTGCCCATCTGCCTTTGAGGCGGGCAGTCCTCCTGGCCCAAGCCGTTCACAA
>CAJBHC010000047.1 GCA_903952785.1 uncultured bacterium
GAACCTTATGTTCATAGGATGCTTTTTGATTTTTGTTTGCCATATATGGTTAGATTACTGGATAGTTACCCTTTGTCACCCCAATCCATCCAGAATGTCACCCCATATGGTTAACTATACAAAGGCTTGACGGTATGGTTTTTGCCTTGTACCATAATAGCGGATCCTTGGAAAATGCAGATCCATAGAAAATTCAAAACCAATCAACAACCAACAGAACCAAGACAATGAAATCGAAAGCAGCAAGAGCAATTATCGCCGGACAGATCGAAGAGTTATTTGTAGTAGCCGGCTTAAATAACCGGTGCTATAGCGCCAACAACATCGGCAAGTATCTCAACTTGCTCGTCACCTTCCCAGAAGCGGAGGAGGATCAGGATGACGAGCCTGAAGGTGTTACGGCCGAAGAAGGACCTCAACCGAATCCGTCCATTTTGTGGAGGTGCCTAAAGTTTAATAGACTGATGAAGATCATGCTGGCAGATTCCCCAGAAGAGGTGATGGAAGCATTACTTGAAGCCAAAGATGTCTCGGACATCCAACTCTTCAACTTCTGTGTGATGATGGCACTTGTCAGACTGCATCAACTTCTGACTATCGCCCAAAAGAGAGATAGCGAAGAAGACGTGGCATCCACCAGTGGTCTTATCACACCGAATAACTACCGGCGAGCACGCTATGCTCTCTGGAGAAGTCCCGCCCTAACGACGAGATCTTCAATAGCAGGTGGTCCTCCAATGGCTGATCCCAAGACGTGAAAGGAAAATTCCCATCACCGAGTCTCACATTAACCATGGGGACAAAATGGTGATCAACAAAATGAATCCATCGCCCAACCACGTCGACCGCGCAAGCGGCCGACGTTTTCATTTACTCCATCTTACACTTCAAATTATTTTTAATATCCACCCATACCAACTGTTTTAAAGGCGTTTGACACCACATCTTTTACCTTATACTATAATTGAGGATCTTTACCCAGATCCCTAGAAAATTCAGACAATCAACCACAACCCCATAGAACAAAAGAAATGAAAACACAAGAGATTGAACAAGGAATTGCCGACCTACTTGCTAAGGCTGGAATTGAGCCAAATTTGCAAGAAATTCAATACAGACTCATGGCCGTCGGAATGAGTTTGAATGAGCTTCATGCCGCCGCCTGCGCTACAGAGGGACAAGACGGAATTGAAGCCAGAATAATCCGCACGGAATGGAGAATTCGTGCGCTTTGGCAAATCAGAGAGTGCCATAACTTAACCGACCTTACTGCAATAATCAGGATTTCTCCTAATAATGACGATGAAGTCAGACGCTGTTTTATCATGAAAGCAAGCACACTTATCACAAGCGCATCTTCATTTTATGCAGGATGCGGTTCTACCGAACCGGCAATCAACGATAGTCATGATGAATGCACCGCCGACAGCGATGACCAATTGAAACACGGTCAGGGCCAGCAAACCGACACAACAAACTGGAAAAAACGTCTCGGAGCTGTTGGTGCCACCATTGGCCATCGGCGCAAAAATGAAGAAGGTACCAAAACGGGATTACCCAAGAAGTATGTTGTGGGAGAACCTGGTATTCCCGACAGAAGTACAAGAATATCCTCCCCAGTTTCATGGATCAACCCTTAGCTGAGTTACCTCCCCAGCCAACCCCGGTGGCCGCGCAAGCGGCCGCCGGATTTCTTTTCTTAAAAATCTAATTCTGTGCCTCCACACTAATTCCCCTCCAGCAACCAATCTTCAAACGCTCTGATCCCCTTAAGGCTCGGATCATAATTTGTCACATCCGGAAAATCCAAGTTCATTATTTTATCGTACACAATGCACACCAATCTTTTTAGCCTGTCATACTCATCACCAAGCTCTTCATCGTTTAAATTTTTCAAATCCAAATCAAGCGCAATTATTTTATTTTTCATCGTACCATTCTGTGTTGTTTCTTTAATTGGTTCAACAAATTGCAATAACCCTTTAGCAACTTTCGCATTTTTGTATCTGGCAGAATTTTCCATCAATAATTTATAGAAAATTAACTGACGTCTGTAATTATTTAATTTTATTTTCTTATCTTCATCGCTAGATTGCCAGCTAAACTCAGCTTTTCCTGTTTTAAAATCGACAACTTCATATTCATGATTTTCATTTTTAAATATCTTGTCTATCTTTCCAGTTAAGTGAGCCGTTCTATTTTGCGCATCAGTAATTACTACCCCCTCGTTTCTGAAATCAACTTCTGATAAGTCATCTCCAGTAAAGTCTTCATTCTTTTGATCATAAAAAGCTGATAAAGATTCTTCTCCCTTTTGTCTATAATATTCATAATCCCTTGCAGACATTCTCTCTTTCCTAAGTGCCGTCTCAAACCATTTTATCAGCTTTTGCTTTTCTGATTTTGACCCTGTTTTATTATCCTCTTGTTCCATGTCATCAAAAGGAATAGCATTCCCCTCCTCATCCAACTCCCCCACATCCTTACCCATCTTCTTGGAAACAATTAAACGCTCTATTGCTTTGTGAATTGCAGATCCATATGAGCTAACCAGAGTCTTCGCTTGAGGGAAACGCAAAAGATTTTGCTCCAAGAAAGTCTGAGGACCTCCTCTTTTAACATCTAGAAAATTATTTAAGTGAGTAACTGAAAGTTTATAATCTTTAAGTGGGATTTTAAGCAATTCAATTTCTTCACCAAAAAATGGAGGGGTGTTATACAATAACCATGATGCCGTCAAAAGCTCATGCGTCTCCGGACCATTATCGTCAATTGATTGATCTTCAGGATTATATAATTTCTCCAGAATCGCCGGAGACTTTTTATAATCAAAATCATTTGAAGGAAGAAGGAAACGTAGGATTGAAGACTCTTTTCCGGTCTCAGCAATTTTGTAAGACGTTAAATACAAGTGTCTTTTGGCACGAGTAAGCGCTACATAAAACAATCTCATTTGATCTGTCTCATCGTCGCCCGCTGGTTGAATAGGAAGATTAATTGGAAACGATATTTTATTGCTCACCCCTCTCCCCGCCCAGATATTATCTTGACAAGAGAGGACAAAAACAGTATCAAATTCCAACCCCTTTGCACCATGAGACGAAAGAAGATTCACAGCTTTTTCTCCACTAGCAAATGGACTCTCGTCATTTAACGGCAAATGATTCTTTTGTCTAAGGTCAACAAATTTAATTAAATCTTCTATTGTTAGATAATGATAACTGACATCATTTTGAGATCCTCCAGCCCCACTAGATTCACCGCCGCCCACTGGCGTATCATCATTCAATGCTCGCTCTCCAACATAATCTCGAAGAGCTCGAATGAAAACCCGAAGACTTGAAAGGAATGAAAGATATTCTGTCCTTGAATGTTCAAACTTTTCTTTATTAAAATAGTAATCTTTAAACGGCGAGGCAATATGAGCGGTAGATTTTTCACCCCTTTTTACAAAATTGACGGTTTTTCCGTCAATTTTACTATTAAGGCCGAAA
Source organism: uncultured bacterium (assembly GCA_903952785.1). Lineage (GTDB taxonomy): Bacteria > Patescibacteriota > Minisyncoccia > Phycocordibacterales > CAIZLB01 > CAIJKW01. The sequence continues at coordinate 3,495 of CAJBHC010000047.1, forward strand.
CTTTCACCGGCGGAGGACACTTCTACATCATCTTCATCCTCACTCTCCGCCACCAACACAACGTGGGCCCCAATTATGATGTCCAGCACCTTCTCAAGCGGTTCGTGCAGTGACTTATTTGCGATATCAATTAGAAAATGTGCGATGTCAGAGACCTTGTGCGATGCCTTAGGGCTATCCCCCTTATATTCCAACATAACCTCCAGCCATGTTCTCCTACTCTCATACGCCTCCTTAGAAATCTCCCAAACAGTCTGTCTTCCTAATTGCCAAAATGGGAAACTCAAAATTTGCGGCAAATAGTTATCCGCTTCAATTGCATCCTTACGCGAAAGGCTTGCAATGAATCTTGAAATAATAATTATTTGCATTATATGGGGCTCAAGAAAAACATTTTGCTCTCTCTGATATCTAATCGGCACACTCACAGCTTTCAAAAATGGAACCATATCTTCCAGTCTTTCATGTTTTCTTGCAATCACGGCAATATCTTCAGGATTTGTTCCACTATCAATCAATTCCTTTATTTTTCTTGAAACATAATGGGACTCATGCAAAACCGTATCAAACTTTTTATTGACTATCGCCCCTTTACCCAATTCCTTGTTCAATGATTTAAGACTCTTTTCCATCTCTGGCAATAAGTTCTCAAGCCTACCATTTCCCTTTCTAATTATGTGCGTAGCAATGTCCAGTACATCTTGAGTTGATCTGTAGTTATCCGTCATTGTGACAATTTCCACATCGACAAACATTCTTCTAAAATTCAAGATATTTGAAAGTTCAGCACCTTGAAATTTGTAAACCGCCTGATCGTCATCGCCAACAACCATAACGTTTGGTCTACCCTCATTTACGGGAGCATTCAAAATCAAATTCACCAACTTCATTTGAGCGTTGTTTGTATCCTGAAACTCATCTACCAAAACGTATTGATATTGTTCTTGCAATTCAAAACGAAGACGCGGGTGCTTCTCTATGGCTTCAATTGCGTCAAGAATCATATCGTCAAAATCAAAAAACGCCTTGCTTGTCATCTTTTTACGATATGACTCATACACGTCTGCCAATATCTCCATCTTTTCTTCATCCAATGTTTCCTTGAGAGTCTTGGTTCCATCATCTCGCATTTTCAAATACTTTGTTTTCCAACTAGAGATTGCTGTGTTTTTTCCATCATCTGCAATCGCGTCCGCGAGCACCCCTTGAAGCGAATTGGCATAAGAAGCAAGCAGCGGCAAAAATATTGAATTTTCCTGTGGAAATGGATCCTCCTTATTTTCCAGCTCCACCGCCTTAAACAATTCTGTCACAGTGTTTTTCACTAAATCCAGCGCGTCCTTTCCAAGACGCCCCTCCAAAGCAGGCGCTACTATTTTCTCGGCACGACGAACAGAGCGCTTATTGTGTGCAATAATTTTTCTAAATTCATCTGGTGTAATTCCTGATTTTTTTAAATGTTCAATTCTCTTTTTTGCATCCGATAAGTATGAAAAGCCTTTTTCTTCATGATAACCATCTCTGAAAAGGTTTCCTTGGGGAAGGTTAAAGAAGATTTCTTCAAGAATTCTAACTTGGGTCAATGAGTCAGCGGGAGTAAACTGTGTACCCTTATAAAAATATTCTGGATATTTTTGAATGATGTTTATACAAAAGCTGTGGAATGTGTGAATGGAAACTCTGTAAGCTTCATTTCCAATCAAACGTGATAGACGGTCTCTCATGTTTGACGATGCCGCATCCGTGAATGTCATACATAAAATGTTGGAAGGCAACACTTGAGTTTCTTTCAATATCTTTGCAACACGAAGAGATAGAATTTCCGTCTTTCCAGATCCGGGCCCAGCAACAACCAAGAGTGGTCCATCAATGGTATCCACTGCTTTTTTCTGTTGTTTATTTAACTTACCGTATCTTTCCTCAAATTTACTTTGGGCCGGATTTATGTTTTTCATAGGTAGATTATAGCAGTATTTTGGAGTTTTTTCATTGAAGTTTTATGAGATAAAAGGGTTACCATATCCTTTACCAAGTCCAAAAAGCGTGGTATGTTAACACAGGTTCGGTTCTTTTTCAATTTAGGCTCTCAGCAGGTGCTGATTGTTTTTTTGCTGGTATAGAACCGAAGGAAAATCTGGACTGGAAAAATCGAAAAATGCAACAATGCACCAAACAATAACCATGAAAACACGAAAGCAACAACCGACACTTGATGAGATGTTAAAAACCGTTGGTAATTTTAGCGACTATGACCACATGCTCATACCAGACGTCTTGCGACCCGTCGACACAAATGACGGCGATCAAAAACTGGGAGAACTCAACAACAAACAGATTCGGATATTCATTTTGATCCACCTACTGGAACTCCAGCTTGTGGAAAAAAGAACAGAAATTCGCGACCTGATTGAAAAAAACAATGGTGAACCAGAAGATGAGGGGCTTGCGGATAAAACCGAAGAACTCGCTGACAAAATCGAGCATCTGGAATGGATGATTCCTCTTCTGAAAGAAAAGTTCTGGTTAGAAATGCGGATGAATTTCTGCAATTCTGAAACCGATTCACTTGATAATCGTCTAGCGGTCAGGTGGTATTATATTCTCGTCATCGAAAAACCTAAGAAAAAGGACAGGGCATTAAGAATACCACTACCCAAAGCACTTGTGGCCATTCTTCAATACCTTCGTCCTCGTTGTGGTGGAGTTTCCCTGCCTGCATATAAAAGTAAGTATGAACAACATACCTAACCACAGCTAATCGTCCAAACCAGCCAACCGCAGGTCTGTCTAAATCAACCTCATTAATCAACTGACCCGCTCCCAGCTCTACCGAGAGTATGGAGCGGGACTTTTTTTAATTCATAAAACTTTCTTTATCCTGTCGTTAGTTCAGGTTGAATGTGCCTATCAATACCTTGACATCTATACTATATTATTATATAGTACAAACAGACTCTCTGACCCTACGGTCTAGAGAGAATCCTGAAGACAATCAACCAACAAAAGCAAAAACAAGAAAGTCAGAAAATGAAAGCAATTGCAACGCTCATTACAACGGTGGCCCTCCTCGCTACCAGCCAGATAGCCAAACCGGCCGTAACCATCGAAATTGTTTCGAAGGATGACATCGGCCAAAGCTACTCTCCAACAACCGTAAACTGCTGGAGGATAGATGTGACCGTTGAAGCCCTGGGGGACTTCATCAAGGCTGAAGTTGAAGCCTCAAACCCCAACACGTACCAAACGGCAAAGTTCAAGTACCACCCATTTGGCCCCATCATGTTAGGCCTTGAGCCAGACTCACAATACGTAAACTCAGTAAGAATCAACGCAGACAATGTTGCCATGTTTGAGATACCAGGCTCATCCAGAAGCTTCAACACCATACTTATGGAACTGGACGCTGGATGCATCTTGTACACCGACATTCAAAACCTGAACTCCTATGGAGAAATGGACTCAAGTGGCCGTCTGTCGGCGAGCACTTATACAGTGATCACCGGCTTCCAAACACAAGACGATCTGAACTTGGTCTTGTGCTCTGCACTGGGATATGAAAGTCCACAGCTTGGTGTAAGAAGCGGAAATCTCTCTATAACTGGGATGTGGGTGGATCCTAACGCCAGTGCAGAAGCAAGTCTCTCGGTGCCAGAGCTGTTTACACCAATGCTGGTGTTGCTTTCTATGATGCCGTTGACCTTACGCCGCAGCAGAAAATAAGGCAACTCGTAACCCCAATATAACCAACCACAAAAAGAGTCGGCCGTGCAAGCGGCCGACCTCATTTTTTATTTCCCTAATTAGAATCAGTCTATCCTTACAAAATATTTTAATAATTCTTCAGCCTATTCACTTTATCATGCTGTCTAATCTTCTCGTGTGCCTTAGCTTCAATCTGTCTAATACGCTCACGAGTCACACCGAACATTTTTCCAACCTCCTCAAGAGTGTGTTGAATTCCATCAGCAAGACCGTGACGCAACATCAGAATTTCACGCTCTTTCTCTGAGAGATCTCCAAGAATTTCCTTAACTTGGTCAGCCAATATTCTGCGTGAAGCTTCTTGGTCAGGTGAAAGAATCTTTTCATCTGGAATAAAATCTCCAAAAGTTGATTTATCGTCATCGTCACCCACCGACGCATCAAGAGAAACTGTTGTCTGATCAATTTTTTCAATTGTATAAATCTTCTCAACATCAATTCCCATTTCCATTGCAATTTCTTCAGGCAATGGATCACGCCCCAAGTCTTGAGTTAAACGTCGGAGAACCTGTTTGTACTTTGCAATAGTCTCAACCATGTGAACTGGAACTCTAATTGTTCTTGACTGGTCAGCTAAAGCACGAGTGATTGATTGTCTAATCCACCAAGTTGCATAAGTTGAAAACTTAAATCCCTTGGACCAATCAAACTTATCCACGGCCTTAAATAAGCCTATATTCCCCTCTTGAATCAGGTCAAGAAGTGTAAGATCAGGACTTCTGTTTGCATATTTTTTAGCGATAGAAACCACAAGTCTTAAGTTTGCTTTTGCAAGCAAACCTTCTGCTTCTTTATCTCCATTTGCAATTCTCTTTGCCAACTCCTTTTCTTCTGAACCATTAATGAGTGGATATTGTCCAATTTCTTTAAGATACATTTGAATTGAATCGTAGTTTGAATCATTTTTACTGATCGCATACTTCTTCAATAAATTATCTTCTTGATTATTTACATCAAGCATTCCCCCACCCTCTAGAACATCAATTCCCGCAGTTTGTAATTTCTCATACAAAACATCCAAGAACATTATGTCCTCTTCAATATTTGGAAACTCTTTTAGAATCTCGTCGTATGTTACAAAACCTCTATCACGTCCACGGGTAAGTAAGATAGCAGCTCTTTCTTCCCAAGTACTTGTTTTATTCTTTGCACCCGTGTGAGTTGAATGGAAAGCAGATTTATCTGTTTTCTTCAGTGCTTTAACAGCAACCTTTTTAACCTTCTCTTTTTTAGGAACAGCAACTTTTTTTACAGGTAATAGCTTCTCCTTTTTTACTGGTTTTTTCTCTACCTTTTTTATTTTTTTGTCCGTTGCCTTAGAGGTTTTTTTAATCAATTTTTTATTTTTATTTAAATTTGTATTTTTATTTGAAACAGACTTTATGGTCTTTGACGCACTAGCCTTATTTTTTAAAACATTTTTTGTTTTTGTGACGCTATTTTTTTTAGCGTTTTTAGTTTTAACCTTATTCAATTTTTTATTTTTTTGATTCTTTGGCATAACACCTTTTATTTAAGAAATCATATCATAATATAATAAATATTCCAGCTTTTATATTATTCGCCTGCTGGGAATATTATCTATCCATATAATTTCTTTTTTCTTTGCACTTCTGATAATTTTAAAGATATAGTTTGGCACTCCTTTAATATCTCCATTGCCTCGTCCTTCTTTTGCAACTTCTCCATCTTGTTTAGATTATTCATCAAAACAGAAAGATTTTGCTTGAGCGCTCTCTCTTCAATTTCTAATAACAACTCTTCAATGTCATGATCTAATTTTGAGCTACCTGCAAAGAGAACTTCTGCTTCAAATGACAACTCCGTTGGAGAGGTAGAAATTCTTTCATCAAAGTATTTTCTACTAACCTTATCCAAGAATGCTTCTGCTCTATTTAAAACCTCCTCTGCCTTATTTAGATTAGCAGAATCCCTAAGCCACAATATTAGACCAATCATTCTATCAAGAGTCTTTTTGTCGCTGTCATTCAAATCATCAACTCCTTTTATTATTGAATGATCAGAAATCGTTCCACCATCCCCAGCATCTCCTCTTCTACCTTCCCCTTCGCTTGCACCAACACCCTTCGGCACAGCCTTCATCCTTACCATTAATCTCTCCAACTCCGCCCGGAGATCTGCTTCCTGAATATCAGTTCTTAAACTAATTCTGTTTATAAAGTGTGCCCTATCAATTGAGCTCTCTATTGCAAGAACATAAGGAAGAACCTCTACTTCAACTGCTTTCCACAAAGCTCTTCCAGTTAATCCTTCCCTCTCCAATATATCAAGATAAAAATCTATAATATGTTTTGCATTTTTCAAACACCCTTTAAAACTTTCTTTATCACTCAATATCAATGATGCTGGATCCTCACCTTTTGGAAGCGATGCAATCTTAACATCCATTCCTAAAGATAGCGCCAATTCCCATGCCCTAAGTGATGCCTTGAGTCCCGCTTTGTCAGCATCGTACACAATCATTGTGTTATCAGTCAGTCTTTTTATCTTCTCCAAATGGAGCGCAGTGAGAGATGTTCCTGATGTTGCAACTGTATTATTAAATCCAGCTTGATGTGCCATTAGCATATCAAATTGACCTTCAACCAAAATTGCATAACCAAATTTTCTAATACCCTCTTTTGCCTTATGATATCCATAAAGAATTTCTGATTTATTAAATAGTACGCCATCTGGACTATTCAAATATTTTGGAGGCTCTCTGTTTTCATCACTACCTTGAGATGAAGATGGCTGACCAGCGCCCGCAGAAGATGAAGGCGAAGTTGACTCTGCAACCGGAAACTTAATAAACCTTCCGGAATACCCAACAACTCTTCCAGATGAATCAAAAAGCGGAAACATTATTCTCTCCCTGAATCTATCGTAGACACTAGTTCCAGTTTGTTTAATCAAACCAACTTTCTCCATATCCGTGTTTCCAACATTCTTTGAGCGAAGATAATCCCCTAAGCCCCTCCATTCATTTGACGCAAGACCAATTCTCCAAGTCTTAATTGTTTCTTCTGTTAGTCCCCTTCCCAATAAATATTCTAATGCAAATTTTGCTGAAGGATTTTTATTTAATTGATCCTCATAGAAAACAGTTGAAAGCTCTAGGACGCTTCTAAGTTTATCTAATTCAGAATCCTTGCTTCTATCGTGCTGAAATTGTTCAAGTTCAACCCCCGCTCTTTCTGCCAAAATTTTAAGCGCACCAAGAAAATCTATTTTTTCAAACTCTTCTACGAAGGTAAAAATATCACCTTTTGCTCCACATCCAAAACAATAATAATTATTTCTGGCAGGCGAAATAAAGAACGAAGGAGTTTTTTCATTATGAAAAGGACAGCGCGCCTTGTAATTTGCGCCTGTCTTTTCAATTTTTATATAAGCTCCGACAACGTCAGCAATGCCGAGCCTTTCTTTAATTGTTTGAGCAGCTGATGACATTTATTTTTATTTTTTATGTAACCTAGCCCAGATGTTCTTGCGAGACGCGGGTTCATAACATGTGTCTAACGCGGGGCTGGCACCCTTGCCTTGACCCACCCACCAAATTGATTCGGCCGTGCACCCAATTATCCCAAAGTCTTATTCCAAAAATCCCTCTTCCTCCAAAACTGTCTCTCTTAGCTTCTCAATCATCTTATACTTTTCACTATCCTTAAATCCTGATCCGGCAGGAATCAATCGTCCAATAATTACGTTTTCCATAATTCCGTACAATGGATCCTTTTGTGCCTTTAGAGATGCGTTAATAAGCATTCTGTTTGTGTGTTGGAATGAAGCGGCTGAAAGGAAGCTTCTTCTTGTAAGTGAAGCCTCTGTAATACCAAGTACAATTGGCTCTCCCTTAGCTTCAATATACTCCGCTCCCTTAACAAGCTCTTTAACTCTTGCATTCTCTTGATCCAACTCAAATTGCTCAACAATATCTCCAACTGCAAATTGTGTATCTCCAGCTTGCTTTATCTTTATACGAGAGAACATTTGGCGAACAATAATTTCAATATGCTTTCTTGAAACATTTTCTCCCTGAAGTTCATAAATCTTTTTAACTTCAGAAATAATATACTCTTGTGTACGAGCAAGACCAGCATATTCAAACAAATCTTCAATACTTGCGTGACCATCTGTTACAATATCACCCTTTGATACATGTTGACCAATCTTTACTAGCGGTACACGGGCATAGTGACATGAGAATTCAATTTCAGCCCCTTTCTTACTCTTTGTTGGAACATCTGGAAGAAGTTTGATAAGCTTTTCTTTTCCAACTTCTTTGACATCTGTGATCATACCATCTTGAGATACAACAATAGCGGCATTTTTTGGATTTCTCTTTTCAAAAATCTCTTCAACACGAGGAAGTCCAGCTGTAATATCTCCTCCAACAACAGCAACTCCTCCTGAGTGGAATGTACGCATAGTTAGCTGTGTTCCAGGCTCTCCAACGGCTTGTGCAGCAATTGTTCCAACCGCTTCTCCTGTCTCAACTAGAGCGCCGCGTCCTAGATCTGATCCATAACACATTCTACAGATTCCACCCGGTGTCTTACATACAAGAGGGGATCTAACATTTATTTCAGATATCCCTTGTGCATCAAGCAGTTTAGCGTCCTCCTTTGTAATCATGTGATTTCTCTTAAACATTACTTCACCTGCACCATTTGCAATATCCTTTGCAAGGACACGTCCTGTTGCAATCTTAAGCATTGTCAGACTAATTCCTGATGAACCAACTCTGTTTACTGCAATTCCTTCTTTTGTTCCACAGTCCTCTTCTGTAATCATCACACTTTGTGCAACGACGAACAGCTTTCTAGTTAGATATCCTGACTTAGCGGTGTTAAGCGCAGTGTCTGTCATACCCTTTCTAGCACCGTGAGATGAAATGAAGTATTCAACAGGTGAAAATCCTTCTTTGAACGATGAGATAATTGGAAGCTCCAATGTCTCTCCTTGAGCGTTTGCGATGAGTCCAGCCATACCAACCATTTGGTTAAGTTGTCCCATAGAACCTCTGGCACCTGAGACCACCATGTCGTAAACTGGACCATTTTTATCCAAACTATCTCCAACCAATTTTTCAATCTGAGATTTTGTGTCTTGCCAAATTGAAACGTTCTTTCTATGCTTCTCTTCCTTTGATAGAAGACCTTCATTGTATTGCTCCAAAACTTCCAATGACTTTCCTTCTGCAATTTTGACAAGCTCCGCCTTACCTTCTGGGACGTTGATATCATCCATACTCCAAGTAACACCAGACTCAGTTAGATATTTAAATCCAAAATCCTTAAGTGCATCAATGTATGGCGCAACCTTTCCAAGTCCTTGTTCTGTAATAATATCATCGATAATATTATTCAAAACTGGTTTTGTAATTTCCTTATTTACGAATGGATGACCAGCTGGCAAAACATTGTTAAACAATATTCTTCCAATACTTGTCTCTATCATCTTTCCTCTATCCTCTCCATATTTTTCTTCATCTGGTGCAATAACATGAATTTTTGCTCTGTAAGAAAGTGCGTTGAAACTAAGGGCTTGAATTGCATCGTCAACACTTCCGTAATAATTCCCTTCTCCTCTGTCTCCATCTATGAATCTAGACATCCAGAAAGATCCAAGAACAATATCCAAAAGTTTTGCAGTAACAGTTGGATCCCCTGATCCAGGCTTAAGAATATTTTTATCGGCTGCCATAATCTCCTTTGCCTCAAGTTGTGCTTCTTCTGAAAGTGGAACGTGAATGGCCATTGTGTCACCATCAAAGTCCGCGTTAAAAGGAGAACAAACTAGTGGGTGAAGTTGAATAGCATTTCCTTCAATAAGAACTGGCCGGAAAGCTTGAATTGAAAGACGGTGAAGTGTTGGTGCGCGGTTTAGAAGAACATATTTCTCCTTAATAACATTTTCAAGAATTGCCCAAACTTCAGGAATACCATCATCAATTAATCTTGATGCTCCTCTAATATTAAAGGCCATCTCTTTTTTGATAAGTTGAGATACAACGAATGGTCTAAACAACTCTAGTGCCATATGCTTTGGAACTCCACATTGATCAAGCTTAAGATTTGGACCAACGACAATTACAGAACGTCCTGAGTAGTCAACACGCTTTCCAAGAAGGTTTTGACGGAACAATCCTCTCTTTCCCTTTAGATTATCTGCGAGAGATTTAAGTGGACGTCTTTGTGCGGCGTTTAATCCTGCAAAAGATGCATTACCATGTCTAATTGTATTATCAATCAGCGCATCAACAGCTTCTTGTAGAATTCTTTTCTCATTTCTAAGAATCACGTCAGGAGCATTGATTTCCTTAAGTTTCTTTAGACGATTATTTCTGTTGATTACACGACGGTAAAGATCGTTAACATCAGATGTTGCATGACGGCCTCCTTCAAGAGCAACCATTGGACGAAGCGCTGCAGGAATAACAGGAAGTGCTGTTATAAACATCCACTCAGGTCTGATTTTTGAACGAACCATTGATTTGATAAGAGCGAGTCTCTTAATCATTTTCTCACGATCAGCTGCTGAAACTTTAGTAAAATCAATTTCTAGTTGAGTCAAAAGTTTTGACAAATCAAGATTCTTGAAAATATTGAAAACTGCTTCAGCTCCAATACCAGCTTCAAACGCAATACCAAATCTTAGTGAAAACTTATGATATTGATTTTCATCCAAAACTCTACCAACTTGAATGCTTTCAATATCGCGTTTTGCAGACATCAAAAGTTCAGTTAGTGCTTCTTTTGTCTTCTCATCAGTAACTGTCTTAACTTTATTCTTGAACTCACCATCAAGCTCTTTTAGAAGTCTAGTTTTTTCTTCTTCGTGAACTTTTGTAATCAAATATCCTGCAAAGTATACAACTTTCTCAACGTCACCTTGACTCATTCCCAAAACCTGAGCAACACGAGATGGCATAGTTCGCAAATACCAGATATGAGAAACAGGAACACAAAGTTCAATGTGACCCATTCTCTCACGTCTTACAATTGATCTAGTTAATTCAACTCCACATTTTTCACAAACAATTCCTTTGTATCTAATTCCTTTGTATTTTCCGCAATAACACTCAAAGTCTCTTTCAGGTCCAAAGATTTTTTCATCAAACAAACCATTCTTCTCACTTCTTTGAGTTCTATAGTTCATTGTCTCCGGCTTTGTAACCTCGCCATATGACCAATCTCTAACCTTATCAGGTGATGCAATTTTAAGAACGATAGATTCAAAATCATCTATTCCCTTTTCCTTATGCTTTGCGTTTAATGGATTTTTTATATTCATATTAGTGGTTGAATTAATTATTGTCCTCCGCTACCGTTTGCTCATATGCGACCACTTCATTTTCAAGATCCGTTGCATCCTTGTTTAACTCAACATCAACTCCCAGCCCTCTTAGGTTTGCAAGAAGTACGTTGAATGATGCTGGAGTATTTGGATCAAGCAGTTTGTGTCCTTTTACGATAGAGTCAAAGGCTTGAGTTCTACCTTGAATATCATCTGATTTGATTGTAAGCATCTCTCTAAGTGCGTGGGCTGCGCCATATCCTGCTAGTGCCCAGACTTCCATTTCTCCAAATCTCTGTCCTCCACCTTGTGCTTTTCCTCCCAATGGCTGCTGTGTAATTAGAGAGTAAGGACCGATGGAACGCATGTGAATCTTATCTTCAACCATGTGGTGAAGTTTCAAAATATACATGTATCCAACAGCAATGTCCTGTGCAAACTTTTCTCCCGTTCTACCGTCAAACAATTTCATCTTTCCGTTTTCATTGTATCCAGCTGAGACAAGTTCTGATTTAATTTCTTCAGATGTAGCTCCAATAAACGGAGGAACAATTGCTTGATATCCCATTTTATTTGCAGCAAGACCTAGGTGAAGTTCAAGAATCTGTCCAAGGTTCATACGAGAAGGAACACCGAGTGGTGTAAGGATTACGTCAACTGGAGTTCCGTCTGCCATGAATGGCATGTCTTCCATAGGAAGAACACGTGAGATAACTCCCTTGTTACCGTGACGTCCCGCCAACTTATCTCCAACAGAGACTGAACGCAAGAGTGCAACTTCAATGTGAATTCTTTTAATAATTCCTGATTCAAGTTTATCTCCTCTTTCTCTTGAAAAGATTTTAACACTTATGATACGTCCACGCTTTCCGTTTTCTAGTCTCTTTGATGTATCTTTAACATCTCTTGATTTCTCACCAAAGATAGATCTAAGAAGTCTCTCCTCAGGTGTTAGTTGAGTCTCACTCTTTGGAGTAATTTTTCCGACGATAATATCACCCGGTCTAACCTCAGCTCCAACTCTAACAATTCCATCAACATCCAAGTTCTTTAGTCTGTTTTCTCCAACGTTTGGAATGTCATGAGTAGTTACCTCCGGACCAAGCTTAGTGTCACGAACATTAATAACAAACTCTTCAATGTGAACAGTTGTAAATTTTGATTCTTTAACAAGTCTTTCAGATAGAATGATGGCGTCTTCAAAGTTAGCACCTGACCATGTCATGAAAGCGACAAGACAGTTTTGTCCAAGAGCCATTTGACCATTTACAGATGTAGAAGTATCAGCAAGGACATCTCCTCTCTTAACTTTTTGTCCGATACTTACTGTTGGACGTTGGTGAAAAGCGGTGAATTGATTTGTTCTACTGAAGTTTACGAGTTTGAACTCATGATCCTTCTTTCCACGTAGCACTACCTTCTTTGCATCAACTCCAATAATCAGACCGTCTTCAGGTGCAATGATAATACGTCCTGTGTCAATTGCAGCTTTCTCTTCAATTCCGGTTGCAACAAGTGGAGCTTCTGGAACGATACATGGAGTAGCTTGCTTCTGCATGTTTGAGGCCATAAGCGCTCTCTGCGCATTGTCATGATTCAAGAATGGAATCATAGAAGTTGAAATAGAGAATGCTTGATCTGTTGAAACGTCAATGTATTCTACCTCTTCTTTTGAAACAACTGCTGGCTCACCGTTGATTCTAACTTCCAGTGTATCTTTCGCTATGTTACCGTCTTTATCATACTCGGTTGTGGCGTGGGCAATTTTACAACCCTCTTCTTCAAGTGCATTAAGATAAACAACTTCTTTTGTAACCTTTCCATTTAATACCTTTACATAAGGAGTCTCAATCATTCCGAAGTGATTGATTCTAGCGTACATTGCAAGCTGAAGAACAAGACCAATGTTTTGTCCTTCTGGTGTGTGAATTGGACAAATTCTACCATAGTGAGATGCGTGAACGTCACGAACTTCAACTCCGGCACGCTCTCTAGTTAGTCCTCCGGGGCCAAGGGCAGAAATTCTACGCAAGTGCTCAATTTCAGCAAGAATATTTTCTTGACTCATAAATTGTGACAATTGGTTTGTAGTATAGAATTCCTTTATACGAGCTTGAAGTGGACGAGGTGAAATAAATTGAATTGGAAGATTTGCATCAGTATCAATTGTAGACATTCTATTTTGAATGTTTCTCTTGATTTGAGTCATACCAATTCTAATTTTTGCTTGAAGCATTTCTCCAACGTATCTAACACGACGTGACCCTAAGTGGTCAACATCGTCTTGAACTGAAGCTGGATTGTGAGATAGTTCAATAATTTTATTTATTGTAACAGCTAGGTCATCCAAGCTAAGTGTCATGATTGAAACTGACTTCTCATCCATAGGCTTTCCAAATCTTTGATTGAAACGGAAACGTCCAACTTTTGACAGATCATATCTTTCAGCTGACTTTAATAGTGAATCAACATATTCACGAGCGTTGTCAGATGTTGCAAGCTCACCATCGCGCATCTTTCTGTGAATTTCTATGTATGCCTCATCTTTTGTCTTAGCATGATCCTTTGCTAGAGTTGATTCAATAAAAGGAAGAGCTAGAGCGTTGTCTTTAAACAATGCCTTTATTTCTGTATCAGTTTCAGCACCAAACACACGCAAGAGTGATGTGACAGGGAATTTTCTCTTTCTGTCCATTCTTACATATATAGTGTGGTCCGCATCTGTATCGATTTCAATCCATGCACCACGTGCAGGGATAATTTTTGCTCCAAAGTATGTCTTACCCTTCAATTCTTGTGAAGTAAAAAATACTCCGTATGAACGGGCAAGCTGTGGAACAATAAGTCTTTCAATACCATTTATAATAAAAGTTCCGTGATCAGTCATCAAAGGAAAATCAGCAACAAAGATTTCTTGCTCCTTTGTTGTGTTTAAGATTTTATTTTTTAGGCGAACCATGACCTTTAGAGGTGCTTCAAAGTTCACTTTATTATCCTTTGCATAAAATTCATCAAACTTTGGCTTTTCTAATTGAAAATCAAAAAAATCCAACTCAAACTTCTTGCCTGAGTAGTCTTGTATAGATGAAAATTCACTGAACACTTCCGATATTCCCTTGTCTAGTAACCATTTAAACGATTCTAATTGTGCTTCTACTAAGTTTGGAAGCGGCGCTAGCGGCTCCTTAAAACGTGAAAAATACTTTTTGGGACGTATCATAAAGCGTCTATTTAATTATACGAAAATTGGTAAAAATTGAGTCCGCGAAAGAGCAGTAAAACTCAATCGTCTTTACGCAGACCCCTATAGTATATGATTTATCCACAGGTGTCAATTTTTAGGTGTTGACAACTTACTTTGAATTAGTACCGCCTTTTCTGTCAATTCTCCACCCCTCTATTTTCTTGTGATTGCCACTTAAAAGGATTTGTGGTACGGGGTATTTTTTACCATTAAATTCTACCGTTTCAGGCCTAGTATAAACATCTTTTGAAGCATCCCTTGATTCTTCCCTACTTGCAAACTTTCCCAAAACCCCCTCAATTTGACGTGAGATTGAGTCAATCATGATCATGGCCGGAAGCTCTCCACCAGTGGTCACAAAAGGTCCAACTGAGTAGTCTTTCATCTTAAACATCTTCTTTACACGAGCGTCAATACCCTCATATCTTCCGCAGATAAAGATAATATCAGAGAATTTTTGTGCCATTTTTGTAGCGGAGGTGTTGGTGAATTGTTCCCCGGAAGGAGATAGAAATACAATGAGCTCTTTGGTGAAATCTTTCTTTTTGGTAGCAAATTTAAGTGCTTTCTCTATTGCCTTGGCAATTGGTAGGGCTTTAATAACCATTCCAGGGCCTCCTCCGTAGGCTTTATCGTCAACTTGAAGATATGGCTTATTTTTATCTTTCTGAGCCTTGGTGGGCTTCACGAAGCTTCTTGGGTTGTAATAATGGAATGATATAAGTTTATTTTCTTGAGCGCGAGCCAAAATAGACTCATTTAAATATGAGGTGGTAGATTCTGGAAATAGTGATATTAAGTGGTATCGCATGGATTTTGTTTGGATATTATATGTGCGATAGAATAATGCCACAGATGGGCGGAGAAGTCCACAGATCATCTTGAATTTGCCTCTGGAAGTAAACCAAGCAAAAACACCCCCTTCGGAGTGTTTTTGCTATTGCCCGCTTGCAGCTCTAATGCCGCGGTTGAACAGGTTGGATTTGCATCCAATGCTTTACGAACATTGTTAATATGATAATTTACCATCGCCAAAAAATCAATATTGACGCTGTTTATTTGATATATCTTATTCTATCCCCAACCCCGCCACCGCCTCGTCCAGTGTCTTAGTCTCCTTCTTAACACCTCCCTCAGGCTCCTTGATTTGAATGCTAATGTTTGCCTGATGCTTCTTTCCAAAAGCTTTCATCACAGTTCTTATCGCCTGAGCTGTATGACCATTCCTACCAATAATCTTTCCCATATCAACCGGATCAACTACAAGCTCAATAAAAACCCCCATGTCATCTACCCTTCTGCTAACTTTCACAGCATCTGGGTTTTCTACAAGAGATTTAATAATGAACTCAAGAAACTCTGTATCGTTTTGTGCTGACATAACTTTTATACTGATTATTTAATTGAACTATTAATACTAAAATTATACACCAAATAATATATCTTGTATCAATTTGCGACAAAAAAACTGTTGATAATTATTCTGTGCAAATTTTCAACAAAATACCAATTATTGGAGTTTTTATATCTAACTACGCTGTCTTTTCTTTCTTTGGTGGAGTTTTCTTTGGAAGAACGTTCTTCTTCTTTCCTTCTACAATCTTATTAGCAAGCAAAAGGTTAAAAGCGGTATCTGATACTTGAACACCATGTGAGAGCCAGTAAAGGATTCTGTCTGCTTTTAGGATTGTTCCATCTTTTCTAAAGCTGTGAGATCCAAGAATCTCCTGGGCGTGACCGCCTTTGGCCGCTCTTTTTGACTCAACAAGAATAAGACGAAATGACGGCTCGTTTCTTTTACCAACTCTCTGTAATCTGATCTTTAACATAAGTAGGAAAATAGTATCAAAATAAAGGGGTGGAGTCAAATTTTTAGGGCGTTTGGGGTTTTTGGGATTATTTACGATTTGCAAAGCAGTGACCCCACGATGTCTTTATCAAAAAAACAAACCCCCGCTCTGCTGATAATCAAACCAGAAAGAGTCAGGGGCACAGATAGGGTATCAGAATAAAATGTAAGTCAATCATGAGCGCCGATGTGGTACGACAAACCGACGTTCACAACCGGTGCTCCAAACACCACTATTTGCAAAAGTGAAGACAAAGACGTAGGGAGGCCAACTCTTATCCTTAGATACGTAGCCAATAAAAAACTCACCCCGCGCTTTCATAACAATCAATGTACGGGAACTGAGCTCTACGCCGTCGCACAAAGTCCTCACCAACTCACTAGCCTGTGCGGGGGTATTTGCGAGCGTTTCCAAATCTGACTCATACCCTTGAAAGATATCGCTTCCCACCCCATCCACAGACTGTGTATAGACGACCCCATGTACTGAAGGAGTTGGAGGGCTAGTATAATAATCTAAATCCCGACAGCCATTACCAAGGTACAGATTTTTTGCCCCGAGGGCGGCTATGAGTGTTGTACGACCATTATTTGCGGATAGAACATATTCTTGTACGGTTTGAAATTTAGGACCACTTGAATTTTGCATGATATCAGTTTTCTAAATTGGTTAGTTGAATTAATTTGATTTTGAAGGGAGGCCGGACTCGTTCCGACCTCTGACTATGCCATAATAAAATACCACCCCATTTACAGTAAGTCAATACTCTTTTAGCGCTCCGCCATAGTACTATATAGTAATAAGATAAGAATAAATGAGTAAAATAACAAAAATAACCGGCGTAATCTCTCTCAACGGCAAAGGTAAGGGGTTCATAAACGTAGAAGGCGTAGAGGACTCCTACCCAGTTGAGACGGAAGATACAAGTACTGCCCTTCCAGGTGACACTGTTGAAGCAGAGACTTACACGGACTTCAAGGGCAAGGAATTTGCAAAAGTCACCAATGTAATAGAGCGAAAAAAGACCCAATTTGTTGGTACAGTTATTTACGATGAAGAATTTGGCCATTTTCTAGTGAATCCAGATAATGCAAGGCTAAATATTGAGATAGTTGTACCCAAGTCAGATAAATACAACATAGACGATAAGGTTTTAGCCAAAATCCATACAGAAACTTGGACGGAAGATCTGAAGCGCTATCCAGATGGAGAGGTAATTCAAGTTATCGGACACAAAGGTGATAATAATACAGAAATGCAATCTATTGTAATTGAAAGAGGTTTTGATATTGATTTTGAAGAAGAAGTAATTGATGAAGCTGAAAAGAGCGCGGAAGTTAATGGAAAAATTACAGAAGCAGAAATTGCAAAGCGAAGAGATTTCAGAGACGCCTTCACTTGTACAATTGATCCCGTTGATGCAAAGGATTTTGACGATGCACTGTCCATTAGACTAGCCACGCATAACAAGGGTGGCACAGATAATGGTAATGAAAATGGTGAAGAAGTTTATGAGATCGGAGTTCACATTGCCGATGTGTCACACTACGTCAGAACAAACACCGCACTTGATAATGAAGCCAAGAAAAGAGCGTTCTCAGTTTACCTTGTTGACAGAACAATCCCCATGCTCCCCCACTCACTTTCCAACGGAATGTGTAGTCTAAACCCAAATGAGGATAGATATGCATTTTCTGCTGTGTTTAAGGTTAGCAGATCTGGAGAAATATTAGATAAATGGTTTGGCAAGACAATTATCCACTCTGATAAAAGATTTAGCTATGAAGAGGCGCAAGAGGTTTTGAACGATGCAGAGCAGTCTGGAACAAAAGTAGACCAAGGTAGCCCGTGGTTCCAAGCACCATTTACAACAGAGCTATTGGAATTAAACAGACTAGCGAAGATAATGCTAAATCAAAGAAAAGCTAAAGGCGCTATTGATTTTGAAACAACAGAAATTAAATTTAAATTGGATGAGACTGGTAAACCTATTGCGGTTCTCAAAAAGGAACGCCTAGACACTCACAAATTGGTAGAAGAATTTATGCTGCTAGCAAACAGAGAAGTTGCAGAATTTATATCAGTAAAAAACAAATCACACCATCAAGAGAACGCTGGAGTCTACAGAGTTCATGACCTGCCAGATGCAGACAGAATTGCAGATCTATCCCTTTTTGTTCGCGCACTTGGATTTGATTTTCATATTCCAAAAGCGGGTTCAAAAATTAGTCCAAAGGATATTCAAAAATTGCTCGATGAAGTCATTGGCTCTCCGTCTGAAGCTGTCATCAAAGTTGCAACTCTTCGTTCTATGGCAAAAGCCACATATTCCACAAAAAATATTGGCCACTTTGGATTGGCATTTGATTTTTACACACACTTCACATCACCAATCAGAAGATACCCAGACCTTATGACTCACAGAATTATAGAAATTATTTTAGAAGGAAAGCCAGTTCCTGCAACTATAGTTCAAAGCTTAGATAAAATATGTACTGATTCATCCAAGAAAGAAGTGGAGGCGGCGGACGCTGAACGTTCATCAGTAAAGTACAAACAAGTTGAGTACATGCAAGGTAAAATCGGTGAAGATTTTGAGTGTACAGTTTCTGGAATTGCAGATTTTGGAATGTTTATTGAGGAACCAAGTAGTAAGGCAGAAGGATTAATAAGACTCAAGGATTTGAAGCCATCAGATTTTTATAATACAGACCCAAAGTCATATAAAATTGTTGGGGAAAGTACAAAGACAATATTTAGTATTGGAGACAAGGTCAAGGTGAAGCTTTTGGCAGCTGATTTGGATAGTAAATCTTTGACTTTTGATATTATTTAAAGAACTACATATATAACCAAAAGACGGAATATCTACACAATGGTACTCAATGGGCATAACAAAACACAGGCTATGTCATTTGCTTGTCACACACCTCTCGTGGGCAACTATATTATATCTCTACGGTGCAGGGACGACTGGTCTATCTTCTGGTACTATTATTACTGGCGGGTCTCCTCGTGGTCTACGAGGCAAATTTTGGCACGATTTTGTAATAAGATCATAAAATTGTCCGCTCGAACAAGATGGGACTATTGTACCATTTGTAATGCCGTCAACTTGATCAACTGTTACTAAAGGAGTATTACTACCAACACCAACAACCACAATAAGTGGATTTCCATCTAATCCTGCAGGATATACAATTTCCTTATAAGGTATGATGGGGTCAACTTCTCTAGTTGCTACAATAAGTTCATTAATTCCATCATCACCCGCATCTCCAGCAACAAACCCTGATCTCTTGCTTATTCTACCAACACCGCTGGGATCATTAGAGTTGCTAATATCAACTTGAGTTGTCAAAGGACCATATCCAGAGAAGGTGTTACCACTTGCACTTCTAACTGCCTTGTAGCAAACACCAGTTGCGTCATTATCATATGGATGAACTGGGACTGTAGCTAGGTATTTACTTTGAACCATGGCGGTCGCTGCATTATCAAAGTTTTTACAAAGCGGCGTAGTGTGAGTAACAGCAGCCTCGGCAGTCTTCACAAAGAATGCCAACTTATGCGCCCAGTTGTTCTTTTGAATGTTGTTAACAGCAAGCACTGTTTCTTCTTGATTATTTATTGCTATCGTCGTTGCTGGGTATACACGATAATCATTATAATACAACTCAGCTGCTTTTCTGAACGACCTCAAGTCTTCAGCTATCTTAGTATCATTAGCTTTCATTCTAGCGCTGGCTACACTGTTCAAAACAACAGCAGATAGTAGGGAGATTATAGCAATAACGACAAGTAGCTCAATTAACGTGAAGGCTTTTTTGAGGTTTGTTGTTTTTGTATTTTGTATTTTTGACATGTTTTTAAATGTGA
>CAJBHC010000048.1 GCA_903952785.1 uncultured bacterium
GCATACAACATGACAGGTATTACAGACTCTGGTAACAACACCAATTGGCAGTTTACCATTCCTTCTTCCACACCCACTACTCCAACATCCCACTCCTCTTCTGGTGGCAGCACACAAAGTCAAGTTAACAACCTAATTGCTATGGGTAACTATACGTTAGCAAGGGAGATAGCAAAGCAGTATGGTATTACAATTCCTTCAAATACACTTCCTCAAGTTTCTGTAACGCCTTCAACAAATTCATCAAACCCAACATACTCCTTCACCCGCAATCTCAAGCTTGGCATGAAAGGATTAGATGTTAAACTCCTACAGCAATTCCTAAACAACAACGGCTTCCCAGTATCAAAGAAGGGGGTTGGTTCAAAAGGAAGAGAGAATACAACCTTTGGCCCCGCAACAAAAGCTGCTCTTGTTAGGTTTCAGAGGGCGAACAAGATTCCTGCGACTGGATTCTTTGGGGTGAAGACGAGAGGGGTGGTGGTGGGGAGGTAAAAATTGCAGAAGATAATAATATCGAATGTTTGTAGAACCCATTTATTTTTGCACAGGATGGGGATTGAGTATATAATAATAACAATTTATTAGGATAAATATTTTAATTTAAAATTTAATGAATGAAAAAACTTCTATTAGCCAAAAACCCGCTCAGTCTTTTAAGTTCTGATACGAGAGAGAGGGTAAAATCTCCTTCTAAAAATATTTATTTAACCCTACGAAGTTTTGTTGTCTGTCTGTTTTTCCTAATAAGTTTTTTTGCTTTTGCAGACATAGCGAGCGCTGCGACGTATTACTGGGTAGGAGGAACAACTAACTCTAGCACAAGTAATCCAGTTAATTGGAATACTTCCGCTGGTGCCTGTGCGGATAGTGTCAATCTAACTCTCCCTAGCGCGTCCGATACCATTCGATTTGCGAGCGGTTGTATAAATGATGCCACAATTGATTCAGCTTTGTCAGTTACTAGTTTCTATATGGACATTGGATATACTGGGACAATAAATATAAATGATATTGATGTGATTTCTTCAGGTGCATTATATATGAGTGAAGGAATATTAAATATTTTAAATGGGGGTACCTTAACAAGCGGATCTACTAATCGTATAGGATATGGTAGTGATTCTGGAGGAGCAGTTATAATAAGTGGTATTGGATCTTCTTGGTCTGCTGGCGGAACTGTACTGATTGCTAGAGATACTGGAAGTGTAGGTAGTATTACCATTCAAAATGGTGGTACTATGACAAATTCTGGTGTATATGTTGGTTACGTTGGGGAAGGAACAGTTTTAGTAGATGGAGCTGGTTCCAATTTGAATAATACTGGTTTTTCTTTTTGTGGACATGGCGGGGTAGGTATGGTGAGAGTACAAAATGGTGGAACGTATAGTACTGTTGGTATCACAATGGCTAGAGATATTGGTTCGAGTTGTGATTTTCTTATAGAAGGAGAAGATTCCGCTCTTATAAATACTGGTGGTATGATTCTTGGCTCAAGAGGAGAAGCCACTGTTCTTGTATCAAATGGTGCTCAGGTAAATAATAATAGCAGTGTCAATGTCAGTATGAATTCAGCAACCGGCACTCTTACCATAGATGGTACTGATTCCCTTTGGACAAATAGTGAAGGTTTTTATCTTGGTAGAAATTTAGGTGTTGGAATTCTAAATCTTGTCAACGGTGGAATTTTAAATGTAGGAAATGGAATCGGTAGTTTTTTTGTTGCCAATGAAGCTACTTCTTCCGGTACCATCAACATCGGCTCAGGTTACACGATGGACTTAATTGAGGCAGGTGCCTTTACTATTGGCTCAGGAATAGCTTCATTACCACCTATTGCAACAACCACAATAACAGCTTCTAATGTTAGTACAAATTCCATTAACTGGGATTGGGATGATGATAGTAGAGCAATTGGTTACAAGGTCTACCGTTCTTCGGATGATGCATTACTCACAACAATTTCCTCATCTACTTCAAACTGGACACAAGAATCTCTTTCTCCAAATACACCTTATTCTATATATGTTCGAGGAACAAATGCTCAGGGTGAAGGATTGGCATCTTCTGATTCTTCAGACGTATACACTTTGGCTACTACTCCAACATCTCAGGCTACTACTCCAACATCTCACTCCTCTTCTGGTGGCAGCACACAAAGCCAAGTCAGCAACCTAATTGCTATGGGTAACTACACCCTAGCAAGGGAGATAGCAAAGCAGTATGGAATCACTATTCCTTCAAATACACTTCCTCAGACTACAACCAAACCAAATCCAACAAACTCAGTACCCTCATCTTCTTCCTTCACCCGTGATCTTAAGATTGGCATGAAAGGATTAGATGTTAAACTCCTACAACAATTCCTCAACAC
>CAJBHC010000049.1 GCA_903952785.1 uncultured bacterium
ATGTGTCTGTTACGTTATTGTCATTATATACAGGACCTACTTGAATAATCATGTTAGTTGATGGCCGATAGAGTATCGCTTGCAGATTTTTGGAATAGACCAAGAGAGCGTCACCATTCTCAACATTTTTAAAGAATGGTTGGCCTGCCACCTTACTCTTATCATTAACAGTTACAACACTTGGTGACTCATCCGTTGGAAGTTGCATAATCTTTGCTACTTGAGCAATAATCATGGTTGTTTGCTCTTGTGCAACTTGATCAGGGTTCTTCTTTAGAGATTGGTTTTGGGAATATAGATAGTAGCTTAGACCATAACCGCCAAGAGTGATTAGAATGATGACAATTGTGAGTATTTTTCTTTTATTTTGAAGAATTTTTTTCATGTTTTTTTAAATATTTGAAGGATCAGGAGTTGTTAAAGTTTCGTCGGGTACAACTGGAGGAGGTGGTACTTCTTCAGTTGGAGGGGGTGGAGTTACAACTGGAGGTGTAGTTGTGGCTTCGGGTTCTGTTATTTGGTCCGTGGTTGTATCGGTTGTTGTAGATGTTTCGTCACTTGAGGTCGCAATTAGATTTGGAGGTGGAACAGGGTTTGCAACCTGCGGAGCAACACCATTTTTATCTAGCAAAGCCCTTAATTCAGTTTTCGTCACACAAACATCTTCGAGGCACAATTGTTTTGTTTGAACCTTTTCAAATATTCCAGTAACAGCAGAAACAATTTTATTATTCAAATCCTGAATAGCACCAACAATATATGGAATAAATCCTGAATACGAGAGTTGATAATTACCTCCATTATCAGTTGAAACTAGATCTGGGAAAAGTGGTAGGACTTCCTGAGCAATGAAACCAGTATACTTAGCAGACGTTGAACCTTGCGGGTCTGTTTTCCAGTTATATGTTACAGGACGAAGTGCGATGAGTTTATCTAATGTATTTGACGAAACACTTGAAGAAGCGAGTGTTTGAATATTAGTCTTTAATCTTTCATCTGAGGAACAACTTAGACCTCCAACATTCGCTGGGTCTAGAGAACAGGTGTTGGCACCTGCTTTGAAGTATGCAATTGTTCCAGCGGCAGCTTTTTCAACGTGGAGGGTGTATGCGGGAGAGGAAGTGCCAATCCCAACTTTGCCACCAAAATAACTTTTAGTCGCCCCATCGGCATATATTGCGTAATTATTTGTTGCATTTGTAAGATTAGCAACGTAAACACCATAATTAGTTCCGACGTGACCACTCACAAAAGGATTTGACCAATCAGAAACTGATACTCCGTACATATTTGTAACTGTGCCATAACTTACTGTTGGAATAAACGCTAATCCATATGCATTCCCCGTCGTGCCCGTATTACCAAATTTCGGCCTAGCTTGAAAAGCAACATAGTGGTCAAAAGTTAAACCCGAACCTCCAATACCAGCATAGGCATCAAAAGAGTTGTAGCCAATCGGACCACCATTTGTACGAGTTATCATCGAAGTATCAACAAATCCATGTGCATTTCCAGAGCCAGTATTATTTACCAAACGACTTATTAGAACCTGAGGATCATCGCTTAAAGTATCAACTTGATTACCAACCTGAAGAGGCCCTTTTGGATTCGTCGTTCCAATACCAACGTTACCATTATCTAACACAACAAATTTTGAAATATTAGATGAATCTGTAACATTAAATGTAAGACCTGTGGTTGTTCCATTCCCCGTTACAGAAAGCTTTGCTCCAGGTGTCGTCGTACCTATCCCGACGTTACCTTTCAACAATGTCTGCGTAACATTGGCATTTCCAAGGACGATTTGATTTGACTGATTTACTTTCGATCCGAACCCCACAGCCGTAGAATTGACAAATGGTCCCACGTTTACCGATTTATCCACACTTGCAAGAGCTCCAATAAACGTTAGGCCGTTGTCAGTTGTCACTGTCCCAATACCTCCAAAATTACTGATCCCGGTCGATTCCCCAATCGCGGTATTCCAAAAACCCGTAGTATTATTTGCGAGCGCCATTGACCCAACCGAGCTGTTAGAGTGCCCGCTAGTGTTGTCCTGGAGGTTGTGAGTACCTACGGAGGTATTCGCCACCCCGCTGGTATTGGCTTGAAGCGCGTCTTCTCCAAGTCCAGTATTCGCAGTACCGATAGTATTCATCGCCAGTGCCCTCCAACCTACAGCAGTACTATGGTCGCCGGTGGTATTCAGGTTAAGCGCCTTGTATCCCACAGCTGTATTATATTTGCCGCTATCGCTGGTCATTGACACCACATTAGAGGCCAACGCCTTAAATCCGATCGCCGTCGTTCCTGGATTAAATAGATTATCAGGCGGTGAACCGGTCTCAGAAGTGGGGTTTCCAGCAAACCTACCGACAAATGTAGAATCGTACAAGGACGGTGTGGCTCGTAATATTGTATCCCCTGTTTGTTTATATCCTGAATTACTATCGGTGTTAATATAACCTACGACATCAAATGCATATACTGGTGATGTCGTCCCGATGCCGACGTTTCCATTCTGCAAAACCGTCAGTCCAGAAACACCGGCCACATTCAATCCCCCGGCCAAAGTTGTAGTTGCGTTTGCATTTGTCGTAGACAAGGCTCCACCCAAAGTTAACCCACCAGAAAAATACCCATCGCCAATAACAGAGAGTTTGGCAAAAGGTGTAGTTGTTCCAATTCCAATATTAGTAGAGATGTTGCTGAATTTAGAATACTATTGATAGCAGACAAGGTAAGCCCAAGAGATGGATCTACTCCGCAGTTTGATGTCCCTGCAACACAATCTGGTTCAAGAGTTTCTCCAGGTGCGTAGATAGAAGCATGAGTTGTTATTGGTAGCGTGACGAGGAATAAAAACGCGAAAGACAATAAAAAGATACTATAAAATACCCCCCGATCATATTTCAGAAACTTATACTTTATTGACATTACCTTTTTATTATAACACCCCAGCGAAGTGTTGAGCAAATAAATATTGTGGATAACTTCTAAAAAATACCTACTTCCGCTTATATCACTAAGCTTGGAATAGTTCCAAATATTACTCCGTCCGATTTGTGTCAAAATATCTTTTTTCCTACCCCAGTCGCTCCATATAAACAGAAATAGTTCTTCTCTTGTACGCCTTTCCATCTTTTATATGTTTATAAGATTTAATCATCTTGTAAATTTTAAAATGAGGAGCAAATAGTTCTATAATTTCATCGTCAGTCCAAACGTGCTCATATACATCAATTCTAGGATGTATATATGAGTTGTGCTCACCCGCTGGATGATCTTTAATTAGCCTAATAGCATGAGCGTCTGAATCTAGTACAAAAGTTTTCAAAAACATCCATCCATATGGTTTTACCACTCTTGCAATTTCTTGCACATAATTCTTGCGCTCCTCGTCCTTAAGAAAATGACTTGTCATCATATCGAAAAAAACATCCACGCTAGCATCTTCTGTTGGAATCTTTTCTGATAAATCTTGCACGTAAAACTTTATCCTCTCTCCCTTGACCACCTTCGCATCAGGCTCAATTTTTGTAACCCCCTTTTCCTTGGACATTTCTTTGGCTTGCTCAATAGCAGTTCCAGAAATATCAATTCCAATTCCCCTCATATTATATTCTCCACATAATGGAACAATATTTCTACCATTTCCACACCCAGCATCAACAATTAGACCATTCTTGGGGAATGGATACCACTCTGAATTTCTTACGACCCACTTAACAAACCCCATCATGTCTCCAGATGGCTCAGTAGAGAGAGCTAGGTGCTCTCCTGTTTGATATTCCTTATTCCAGAATGTTGCTGAATTTTTTTTGGGTGTTTTGGGCATTTTAGATGTTAGATTTTAAATGTTTTGTTAGATGTTTTTTGGCCTGTTTATTCATATCGAATTTATCTTCGCCTCAATTGAGTTCTGAACTCTAGGTCTAGATTTAAGAGAACAGCGCATAAATTGTAGCTAGCGCCGTTACCCCCATAAACACTACCGTAACCCACCCGACAACATTAGTCAATCTCTTGTTTTTATTGTTCCCCATCACGTCCGCCCTAGAACTAAGTCTCACAATGAAATACAAAATGACCGGTGCTACAATTCCATTCAAAACAGCGGAGTAAATTAGAGCTTTAATCGGATCAAGACCGATAAAATTTAGTCCGATTCCAACAACAACAGCAAGCGAAATGATTCCATAAAAGGCCTTCGCTTCTTTTAATCTTCTATTGAGTCCAAACTTCCAACCAAAACTCTCAGATACTGCATAAGCAGCAGAGCCGGCAAGAACCGGCACAGCAAGGAGACCAACGCCAATAATACCTATCGTAAATAGTAAATATGCAAATTCTCCAGCAAAAGGACGGAGCGCCGCCGCAGCGTCTGCTGCCGTTCCAATATTTGTTACACCGTTTGAAAAGAGCGTTGCTGAACAGACGGCGATAATAAAGAACATCGCCATGTTAGAAATAAACATTCCAGACCAAATATCCACTCTCATGTTTTTAATTTCGCGAGCTGTGGACGCTGGCATTTTTGCGCCCGTCTCTACGTCCCCTGGCGCTATCCCGTTTGCAATTCCTTGCGCCAATTGCTTCTCTTCAATCTCTTGTGATGTCTGCCAAAAGAAAAGATATGGTGAAATTGTGGTTCCAAGTATTGCGCACACCAGAAGAATTTGCTCTTTTGAAAAATCAAAATGAGGAACGAATGTATAATACAAAACTGAACTCCAGTCTATGTTTACGTAAAATGCGGTTATAACATATGAGAACAAAACGAGCGCAAGATATTTTAAATATTTAGCATACCTTCCATAACTCATAAAGATTTGCATCAAAAGTCCACTCACACCAAAGAATATTACAGTTGGTCCAAATGGGAAGGATGGAAAAATTAATTGAAGAGCCTTTGTCATCGCACCAAAATCCGCACCAATATTGAAGATATTTGCAGCGAGGAGCAAAAAGGTACAAATGTAAATTGCAGTTCTTGAATGGTACTGTCTTATGTTAGCCGCCAGCCCCT
This sequence comes from uncultured bacterium, assembly GCA_903952785.1. Classification (GTDB taxonomy): domain Bacteria; phylum Patescibacteriota; class Minisyncoccia; order Phycocordibacterales; family CAIZLB01; genus CAIJKW01. Next base: position 5,030 of record CAJBHC010000049.1, read on the forward strand.
GCCCTGTGATCATCCCAATTCTGGCGCACATTTCTTGAACGGTTGCCATTAGGGGAAAGGTGAAAAGAGAAAGCCAGATTAATTTAAAACTATATTGTGCTCCAGTTTGAGAGTATGTTGCAATTCCTGATGGATCATCATCTGATGCGCCAGTAGTGAGCCCTGGGCCTAGCATGTGCCAAAAGTTTTTTGCTTTTTTCTTAACCACCAACGCCTCATGTCCTACCGCCTTAGCACCATCCTCAACGGCATGAATTGTTTGATCAATAGCATGCCCAGTTGCATGGACTGCGTCCTGCATTACATGATTAGTACCAACATGAAGAGGTACATGGTTCGTATCGTTATTTTTAGTTTGTTCTTCATTATTCACAATATTATTATACACTATTCAATATTTTTTGGACAAGGAAAAATAGTGAAAAATAAGTGGAAAGCCTGAAAACTGAATAAATTACGAATACAATTTACTATGACTTCCTGTATCGATAAAAATAGCCATGTCATCTTCATTTGTTTTATATATAGCCCTAATATCTCCAGAAATATTTATACTTCTGTATTTAGAAAATTTACCTGACAGTGAATGATTGTTTAATGACTCATCCATCGGATCATTAATAAAGATCTCTAATTTATTTATGGTGTTATCTTTTATTTTCCTTGGCATCTTTTTAAAACTTTTTTCAAAGTTTTTAGACAGAAAATACTTCATAACTTAAAGTGTTTTAAGATGCTTTATTAATTCCTTACCGGTAAAAGGCCCAGCTGACTTTCCTTCTGAATATTCTTTACGAGCTTCCACTATAATTTTTTGTAAATAAGGAGTTGGAGTATACTCATTAGAAGAAAGAGTGATTTCTTTTTCACGAACAAACTGCTTCAAGAACGCATTGATGGCAGTACTTAAGGGGATACCTAACTCTTCCGCTGTTTCTTGAGCACGTGTCTTTAAAACTTTGTCTATTTTTATATTTAAAATAGTTTTTGTATTCATATACCAAAGTGTGCATTATGGTATATTATAGTCAAGTACCCAGGAGGTGATCCCTGTGATTTACTTTAACCAAAAACTCACCTAATAGTGAGTTTTTTGATGTATATTTGCGCGGGCGATGGGTGCTGACCCCACGACCTTCCTCGTGACAGGAGGATATTCTACCGTTGAACTACGCCCGCATTTTCATAAATCTCTCAAAAGTAAGCTTCTTTCTATCCAAACAAAGCTTACTGTTGCCATTATACATGATTTTGTAAATTTTCAAAGAGTCTTGGGTGCTGTATTGTAACCGTCCACAATTCAGGTTTTTGACCTTGAATACACTGCCACCCACAACTCCCAGTTCCTTTAAAACAACAGCTAAGCTTTCCAAGAATGCTTTACTAGCACAAGTAAAACCTGTGAGCATATTTAGAGTCGGCTTACGCCTTGTTTTATGTCCATAGCCAACCCAAACATTACCATCGCAATCAAAATAACCCCTAATAAAATCTCCCTCATACTCTTTAGGGACAAAAGGGAATTTCATACGAAGTGACTTGTTTGGAGTAAGCCCAAGAGCTACAAGATCATCAAATATTTCTTTACTACCAATCTGTATTCTATACACAGACCCAGTCTCTGATCTTCTTTCAAATACTTTATGCGATGACTCCATTATTTTAGACATAGAGACGAGTAGTTCTTTGTCGGCCGTGTAAAAAGAAACGAAATGAGTATTTCTTTTCGTTTTTATTATATTACCATCGGCAAATAAAAAGCCTAAGATATACGCCATATCATGTGACCAAATTTTGAAAAAGTCTTTATTGATATATTTAAACACTGGCATATCAACATTCTACACAACACCCAACCAATTTAAAACCCAAAGAAAAAGTGAAGAAATCTAACAGCTTGTGGATAACTCGGCGCCAGGGCGGACGACATCAAACATCGACAAACATCACCCAACGACAAAACCTAAACACAAGACCGGGCCCTATTGTGTCGACGGGAGGGATCGAACCTCCGACCTTGGGCTTATGAGTCCCACGCTCTAACCGACTGAGCTACGTCGACGTAGTGATACTATATTACAGAATCACCCTTTTTTCAAGCTTTTGATTTGCATTGCATCCCTACCTAATTACACCACACCACAAGCCGGCTGATTTTACTCCAAACAAAAAAGCCTCCTTACGGAAGCCTCTTTGTTAAAATTGTTGCGGAGTCTGGAATTGCACCAGATCTACAAGGTTATGCTTACTACTACAGCTTTCACTGTTTACTTAAAAGTAATTTGGAGTCTGGACTATACCTTCATCTCTTTTAGTTTTTAACTTAAAAGAGAGTCCACCGTCTAGTCTCTACACCTTCAAGTCTTTAAAAAGACATGCTTGGCTCGGTATTGCCACGTATTTTACTACAGAGGTTTCACCGAATTTGATGGATGTTTTCCATAGATCATCGCTGTTCTATGAGCCCAATTTGAGCCTCGCGTGCGACTGTAACACTCCCCCGCAATTTCAAATTTCACACTAAATATTAGCGCATTAGTACTATATAACATTCCTGTTAAAAAATCAATCTTTGTTGTCTAGATAAAATAAAACTCCTCAAAAACCTTCCTGTATAAATCAATGGTATTTTTTGCCTGTTCGTGCGACATCTCGTAAGACGCTCCCTCGTGAGCAATAGTATTTCTAACTTTATGTGCTCTCCATGCGGAATCTAAATTATTAAAATCTGATGGCTCAATGACCTTCAGCTTATCAGCTATCGTATCGCCGTCATATCCCATTTGCTCAAGCATTTCATATAGCAAGATATCAGCTTCAAGTATAGCCATTCTCCAATCGGAAGAATTCATAGAAGCCATGTGTTTCTCTATTGCAATCCATTTCTTATTCTCACCAGAATTATTTAGAACGATTTTTCCATCAGCTCCGCCTACCACCCCGTCAACCATTGACCCGCCAGCACCTGCCACACCACCAATAACCGCATTTCCTCCAACAGAGACAGCTGTACTTGAGAGACTTGCAACATACCCCTTCGGCAGACTGGTTCTATACAAAGTAACAATCTCTTTGTGTTTATATTTAAAATAAGCAGAACCCAAGACAAAAATTAAAATAAAAAAAACGGAGAGAAAAATAACCATATTAAAAATGCCATTAAATAGGTCTAATCCATTGTTCACAACTCCTGTAAAATAACTAATTGAATCAGCCTGACGATACCCCAGACTCTCTAATACATACCTGCCAGTTGCAAGATAAATAATAACAACAAAAGCAACAACCATAAATATTTTTGCTTCCAATTCAAACATATGCCCCGCTCCTGCACCAGCAGGCTTTGCTCCAGCCCCTTTTTTTGGATCTGGTTTCTTATCAGCCATGTCTAATATATTTTGTTAATAAACACAGGATAAGTAAAACAATTAAAAAATAAGGTTATGCTTATCAAAAAGAATAAACACGCAACAAACAGTACTAAGATTATAGCGGTCCTTTCACTCTTAACAACACGGTTTCTTATTAAGAACGATATTATAAATGGTACTTCCGAACTTTTTTGAAACTTGGCGTATAAAAAGCTTCCATGGGATTTTTCTTTTTTTGTTTTTATTTTATTCATAGTGATTATATTATATCACCCTTTTATCATTGTGGTAAACTTTTTACCAATCGCAAACAAAACATCTTCTCTACATAATGGCGCCATAAACTGAACACCTAATGGTAATTTAATTTTCTCACCTAGAGAACCATCGCTGACTCCATCGCTAGCTTCATCAATCTCAATATACCCTGATGGAATAGTGATTGCAGGAATTCCAATTAGATTTGCAGTAACAGTAAAAATATCCTCCAAATACATTTGAATTGGGTCACTGGTATTTTGGCCAATCTTAAATGCTGGACTTGGTGCTGTTGGAGTTAAGATTACATCAACTTGCTCATATGCCTTTTTAAAATCCTCAGCAATTAAATCCCTAACAATGTTTGCTTTATTATAATATGCATCATGATATCCAGAAGAAAGAACATAAGTGCCAAGAATTATTCTCCTTCTAACCTCTTTACCTAACAACTCCCCTCTTGTATTTAAGTAGTCACCAAGTAAGTCCTTACCCTCAACTTTTCCACCATATTTAATTGAATCAAATCTTGCCATATTTGATGAGACTTCAGCAGGCATCAAAACATAGTAAACAGCGAGAGAATATTTTATATGGGGCAGACTAACCTCTTTAATTTCAACCCCAGCGCTTCTTAGCTTCTCTACTCCATCATTCAAGTTCTTCAAAACATCAGGATTAATCCCGCCCATATTCATAAGCTCAGGTACAATTCCAACACGAAGCTTTTCCAAATTAATATTTGACGATTTTTCTATCGCATTCTTCACGTTCTCATCAGAAAGTGTAGTTGCATCGTATCTGTCTTGTCCTGAAATTACATTAAATATCTCCTCTACCTCCTCCACTGTTTTAGCAATTGGACCAATGACATCAAGCGATGACCCCATCGCCATTAATCCATGACGAGATACTCTTCCATAAGTTGGCTTAAGTCCAACTACTCCACAATAACTTGAAGGTTGCCTGATTGATCCACCTGTGTCTGACCCAAGAGAAACAAGAGCCTCATTCACCGCAACGGATGCCGCTGAACCACCCGATGATCCACCAGCCACCCTACTTAAATCATTTGGGTTTTTTACAACACCGTATGCTGAGTTCTCAGTTGATCCTCCCATGGCAAATTCATCCATATTAAGACGGCCAATAAAAATAGCTCCTGCTTTCTTTAATTTTGAAATCACCGTTGCGTCATAGGCGCTAATATAATTTTCTAGTATTTTTGAAGAAGCACCAGCACGCTTTCCTTCAATTACCATATTATCTTTTATTGCAAATGGAATTCCAAGTAGTGACATACTATTAACCTCCGTTGAGTTACTTTTCCTTAAGTCATCAGCTGCTTTAGCTTGTTCCAACGCATCTCCAAAAACTTCCCTGAAAGCATTTATGTCTTTGTCTTTCAAGTTTATTTGATCAAGGTAAGCTTGAACTAATTCAACGCTAGTCAACGTGCCTTTTGCAAACATTTCCCTTACCTTTGAAATTGTCAGTGTTTTTAAATCTATTGTCATGTTTTTATCTTTTATTATTGGTCGGTATTTTTATTCCAGAATATTTGCGAAATATTCTCTTGTTCAGTCTTTATCCAAGAATCTTCTTAACTTCCACTAATCCATCTTGGTGTTTTGGCGCAGCTTCCACAAGTTTTTGAGGCAAGGGATTGAGAGCTTGGTCTGCAATATCATCTCTCATTACATTCCTATGAGGAAAGTATACCGGCGCTTTACCTGTAGTGGACGTAGTATCTGCTCCTTCTGTCACCTCTTGAATTTGATCAACATATTTAAGAATACCAGTCAAATCTTTGGCGTATTGTTCCGTCTCCTCATCTGTTAACTTAAGCCTAGAAAGACTAGCCAATTTCTGTATTTCCTCTATTGTTATTATCATATTTGATATAGTAGCATTATTGAATTGAATTTCAAAACAGCAACCTTATAACCCAGCCAACTTCCTAAACTCATCTTCATCGATAATCTTAACACCCAACTCTAGGGCTTTCTCATATTTTGAACCAGAGCTCTCACCTGCCAAAACATAATCTGTCTTAGAAGAAACTGAACTTGAAACATCACCCCCAAGGGACTTAATCAAGTCTTTTGCTTCATCCCTTGTCATCGTAGGAAGCGAGCCTGTGAGGACAAAAGTTTTATCGATAAAATTCCCAACATCAAATTTGGAGGGGTTAGACGCGGATATTGATGTCGATGTTGATTTCGCCACCCTCTCTTTCAAAGACTCAAGTGGAGAAATAAACTTCTGTACTTCTACGTGTTCCAAAAGCTTGTCTATTAATTCTAAATTGGCAGGGTTTTGGAACCAATCGTAAATAGAATTTGCAACAACATCCCCCACTCCCTCAACACCCTGCAGATCTTCAACACTTGCTTTCATTATCTTTTCTAATGTATTAAATTTACTCGCCACACATTCCGCCGTCTCTTCTCCAACGTGAAGAATTGACAAAGAAAATATAAAACGGGGCAAGCTGATTTTCTTAGCTTTTTCAATTCCATCAATTAGATTATCAGCAGACTTTTCTGCAAAACGTGGCAGACTTAATACATCCCCTTTTGTAATAGTGAATATATCATCAAAAGAAGAAACTAGATTATTTTCAACAAAGGCATCAATTTGTCTTGGCCCAACTCCGTCTATGTCAAAACACTTCTTTGAAACAAAGTGATACAACTTTCTTCTTTGTTGGACATCGGAGTCTTTTAAAACGCATCGCCATGCGGATTGCCCTGGAATTCTCTCTATCTCCCCATTACCACCACACTCTGGAACATATGTTGGAAATTTATATTTCTTCTCTTTTCCTGTTCTCATTTCCTTCAGAACACTTACAATATCAGGAATAACATCCCCTGCTTTTTGCAATATAACAGTGTCGCCCACTCTAACATCCAATCTATCAATTTCATCTTCATTATGAAGTGTCGCCCTTGAGACAATTGACCCTGCAACCTCAACTGGAGTTAAGTGTGCAACGGGAGTCAATACTCCAGTTCTTCCAACTTGCAATTTAATATCCTCCACGACGGTGGTAACCTGTTCTGCTTGAAACTTAAATGCAATGCCAAATCTTGGCGCCTTTCCAGTGTAGCCAAGTAACTCCTGATATTTTACTTCATTAACTTTAATTACAACTCCATCAATCCAATAGTCCTCTTTTTTAGAAAGCGTTTGCCATTTCTTCCAAAAGGCGATTACTTCATCAATATTTTTACATAGTTTTGCATGCTTATTAACCTTAAAACCAAGCTCTCCTAAATATTCCAATTCCTCTATTTGAGTTTTTGGGTGAACTCCCCAGCTCCCACTCAAATCCAAGGCCGAGCCAGAGGCCGAGCCGGGGCCAAGAATGCTCCCACCATTCAACTCTGCCAAATCATACACAAACACATCCAATTTTCTATCTGCCACAATCTTAGGATCCAATTGTCTAATTGAACCTGCTGCCACATTTCTTGGGTTAGCAAACAATGGAATACCTTTGTGAGCCTGCTCTTTATTTAGTCTTTCGAAATTACTTTTACTAAGCCAAACTTCACCTTCAACAATAATAGAAACTGGTTTCCTTAATTTGAGAGGAACAGATTGAATTGTACGAACATTCATCGTCACATTTTCTCCGACCTTTCCATCTCCTCTTGTGGCAGCCTGAATTAAAACTCCATCTTTATATTCCAAAACAACCTTTAGTCCATCAATCTTAAGCTCGCAATCATACGTGTATTTTATGCCCCCCAAACCCGCCAAAGAAGATTCCAAAGCGGAGGCATTAGAGGCTTTGGCGAGGAGTGCAGAGTTAAGCATTCTATTTACTCTTCCATCAAAATCTTTTACATCTTGTTCTGTAAAGGCATCATTAAAAGACCATTGAGGGACTTTATGTATTACTTTTTCAAATTGCTTTAAAGGTTTTCCAGCGACACGAAGCGACGGAGAATTACCGCTGATCAACTCTGGATACATCGCTTCAAGATTAGAAAGCTCTCGTTTTAATGAGTCCAATGCCTCTGAAGATATCTCTTCCTTGTCTAGTACGTGATAATTATATCTATGGTGCTCGATAGCAATACCAAGCTTCTCCATCCTCTCTTTGATCTTGACCTTGTCTTGGTCCATGTTTTTGGGCTGTTCTTTAGATCTATTTTCTGATTTTCCTGATTGAATCATATGAACAGTTTAGCATATTTTGGAGGTTGTTACATATTTTAATTCCATAGTTCTAGATCCATAACCATAGGCACTAATCCCCGCTCAAAAGACATAAACTAGTATTGAACAACCAAACCTCTTTCAACTGTTCTTTTATTTGACAAATCGCAAGCCTTCGTAGTGCCTGCAGTAATTAAACTAGAATTATAGCCTCTTGAAACAACCTTGGTATAAGGCACATCCTCTTCATCTATTTTTGTAAAACCCTTTTCAATCAAGACTAGTGCACATGCTTTGTAATCAGAAGTTGAATAGTCAACAACAAGAGTGGATGTCACCAAGCCAGGAACAGTCATACTAGTTGATTTTGAAAAATCAACGACACCCCTACCACATTTAATAGTAAAGTCTGTTGTAGCCGTACTAGTTGCAAATGGACCATCTGCGATAAGGTCCACCCCATTCCCGTCTCTTGCATCCCAAAACTGTGCACACTCTGCCCCACTATCCGCAGCGTAGAATGCAATTTGAGAATCTTTTCCGGATCCAGAGAGCAACAATTGTTTTAAAATGATATTTGAAATGGAAAAACCAACAGCAAGAAGTAGACTTGAAACAATCATTGCGACAAAGAGTGTAAATCCGGCCATATTTATTTCTTTTGTTTTTGAATTAATCATTGTTTTTTAAATTATAAACCAGCTCTAGACGCCCAGTTTGTAAAATATTCCTTAAGTATCAACTTTGAAAAAGTACTTCCATTTTTCCAATATACACTTACGACCATTACAAAGTCTTGATTATTTAATGTATTATTTGTTGCTTGGAAATAAATTTCTCTTTTGAACTGAGAGTCCACAGCGCCCGCTCCAGCATCAACGCCGTAAATCCCATTATTATTGACTTTCATATATTGGTCATTATATGGTTCAAACTTATATGTACCATTATCATTTATAACCAATGAATATGCATCCGGTATACCTCCAGCTCCAAATGGATAAATGTTTGGTCGCCCTGGAACGTCTGGTGACGACGGAGGAGTTGCAATGCCACTCAACCAGTCTGTTGAAGTATATTCATATGATGGATCATTAATGGAATCGCCTGTAATTTCAATACTCTTATTATCCCTTAAATTTCTAACATACTCAATTGCTTCTTGTGCTAGGTAGTGAGCAGTCATTTGATCTCTGGTATAGTACGAAGTATGCAATGCTTGCGCTATGATACCAAGTGGACCAATGACAGCAATTGTTAGTATGGAAATAGCAACAAGGGTTTCAACTAATGTTAAACCAGTTTTGTCGTTTGTTTTTTTATTAAATTGTAATCTTAAAAAACTCATATTATTTAGGTAGGTTTAAATTTCTTTGCGATATAAGGGTCTGAATCTTAAAATCAGAAGTCTGTGTTGGATTTATTGTTGCCGTACCCTCTATAATAAGAAAAACCTTTGGCTGTCCCGCATAGTCTGCAGAAACTGGGTTGTCTACATGGAACTGTAATTTTGTAATATCAACCTCTGGAGAGGTTATTGGGTATTCTTCTACCGTAACACCATCTGGTAATAATATTTGTTTCAATATTCTACCCTTACCGGGTACTCCCCCCAAATAATATCCAACGGCACGTTTCTCTCCAGTAATAGTTGAAACTAAGTTAATGAAGTCAAATACGTCTCCGGCATTACACTGATTATTACCAGCAATAACATTTGAAGATGCTGTAGGGTCAGGCATAATACCGCTACAAGTATACGAATACCCCGTCTTAATATCTCTCACCATACTATCAACAGCAAAGTTTAAATTGTTTGCAACAGAGTTAATAGCTTGGGCTTTTTTATTTCCATCAATAATAGAAAGTATAGCGCCAAGACTAAGCGTCATAACCATCGCAAATAAGGAGACGGAAACCATAACTTCAATAAGAGTAAAACCTTTAAGTTTTTTTGACTCATTTTTATTTTCTTTCTTATTTATTTTTATCTCATTATCTATTATCATCTTTTTTGTATATTATTGAGGACCATTTTTACAATTAACTCCTGATGAATTTTCTACTCTTATCTGCCCCGTGACCTCTATGATGATGGCTCTACAATTAGAATTATCAACGTTATTAACAACAATAACTGCTGGATTTTTTATGGATTTTTCAAAATCCCCACCACCGCTTGGCTCCACCCAAAAACTAGCCTCTGGATTTGGTCTTCTAAACATTATAGATAGTTTGGATACAGCATTTGAACCCAATGCAGTACAAGGAACCTGAGCTCCTGACCCCTGATCTTTATTCCCCACACAAATGGCCTTTATCTTATTACCTCTTTGATTTCTAACTTCATATAGAGATTGAAGCTCTGATGACATGGCGCCAGATATGTATGTATTATTAATATCAGAATCTCCAAAAACAACAAATTGATATGGTGTACTCATATCAAAATATGCACCATACCCTTTATCAAAAGTAGCCCCCGATGCTCTAACTCCAACACCATAGGTCTGCGCTTCTCTAACAGCAAGCGCTGTCTCATAAGCCAAGTTGGTTATCATAATATTACTATTCAACCCAGCTTGATTAAATAAAGCTATGCCCATGACAAGGGTGAAAATAGCAAGCACAACCAAAAGTTCAATCAATGTAAAGCCAGCTTTTTTAACACCTGAAATAACGTATCGTTTATTTTTATTTTGACTATAAACTAGTACTTTCATTAGCTATATTGTAACACAATATAAAACAAGAAAACAGCAACTATAAATACTGATTTCGGTAACACTCAACTGTTAATCAATAAGACAACTTTGTATTTTATCACGGCATTTTTTGAGAATCCGATTATTGATACAAAGGCAAGGTCTGTTTATTATGCAACGTATCAAACGCACACCAACTAATATTGATGATTAAAATAATTAACTAAAAAACCCCGAAACTCGGGGTGCCTAGTATAGAGATTGCTCTCTAGTTTTACTTACGCTGTAGCTTCTGCTGGAGCAACTTCTTCTGCTACAACTTCTGCTGGAGCCTCGGTTCCCTCCCCAACTGCAACTTCAACCGCTGCTGCTGCCTCTGCTGCTAACTTAGCTGCCTCTTCTGCTGCGATTTCTTCTGCTGTCTTTACTACACCATCAATGTTTGAATCTGTCATATTAGTATTTTAAATTTATGTCTTATTAAATGCGACTTGCGGAGTATACTACACATATCTCTAATATACTAATTTCTTAACTAATAGATTATAAATCCACCGGGCCATAAAAACATTCTTCTCTCCCCGTATACACCGCCCACATCCTATCTCCATAACAATAATGCCACCACTCACCTGGATACCAGACAAACCCGGCATCAACTAAAGCATCACGAAGGATTTTTCTATTCTCAATTTGAATATTTGATAGATCAAAACATTCCATCGGATATTTACTTTGAATTTCAACACTCGCTGGTTCCGACGGATAATCTGTTCCCATATCTAATAATTCACCATTTGAAAAACAAAGTGTTACATCCACCGCTCCACCACAATGATGATTTGCCAAAGGGTTCGGTCTTGCAATTACAAGCTTAACTTTATTTTCAATTTGTTCATCATTAAAGTATGGATTTTCTGATTTAATATTTTCAAAAAGCTTATTCCATGAATTTTCTTGATTCTTCAACGTTCTGTAGCCTTCTATTAAAACTAAACTGATGCCGTCCGGAAGAAGATTTGAAGCTTCGATCATTTTTTCCACAACACTCTTTCTAACAAAGTAGATTGGATCATAATCAGTCTCGAACATATTCACAATTTTAATTTTGTCAGTTTCTAAAACCTCAATCAAAGGTTCATTGTTTTCTTTTATAACAATGTTTTGCCAGGCGGATTTTGGTAGTGTTTTCGTTATTTGGTTAGTCATACCTGCTTATTATTCTCTATGTGGTTATACTACAACAAAATGTTATAATAGTCACATACAGTTTTTCAGTTATTATTTATATAAAAAAACAAAATGCGTATGTACAAAATTATAATTATGCTAGTTGCAGTAATTGCAATAGCTGGTATCGCGAGCGCTGAGGTTGTGTCCACCTCTACATCACAAGCAGGTCTTCCAATTCAGACTGGAGGAAATCAACTAGGTAACATGTTAGGTGATAATTCCCAAAATGATGACAGAGGTATGGGCGATGGGGTCAAAGCAGACAAAAAAGGCCGCTTAATGCGTGGAGGAAAAGAGGTTGTTCTAACTGTCGCATCAAATGGTGACACTGTTTTAAGAGGAGTTGTGACAGCAATAAGTGGCAGCAGTCTATCTGTAAAGACATGGGGTGGAGTTTGGACAATAGATCTTTCAAAACTTCCAAGTGGTTTTCAGCAAACTGATGCTGCAAAAATTAAAGTTGGAGATTTTGTTGGGGTAAATGGAATCATGGATCAGACAACACAAATAATTGTTGCTAAGTTTGAAAGAATTTGGGATCCATCTAAACCAGGAGCAAGAGTTGGAGAAAACGATGAAAATAGAAGTGGGGCATCAACAGATATGAGGCCCCCAAGGCCAGAAGTCATATTTGGTACATCAACAAACATGATGCCTCCGAGAAGAGATGGCCAAAATGGAACATCAACTCTTGATGGTCGCGAAAGACAAGGTGAAGGTAGAAGAATTCCTCCACCACAATTTCCAAGGAACTAGATATATCAATTGGAATTAATAAGATTCAAAGATACACAAAATACACCAAACTTATCAGCTGGTGTATTTTATTTTATGCATTTTACAAGCCCCTAACCCCACTCATTCCAGGCAGAATCTTATCATTCAAAAACTTTCTGTATGTCTCCAATCTACCAGACTCTGTTTTTGTTACTTCAATATCTTCAGGAATTTTATTAGCATCCAACGGAAGAACAGCAAAATACTTAGATCCGTCCTTATTAGTTCCCCGCTTAACCCAAGTTCCAAAAAATTCCGGCTGAATAGATATTGACGATGAAGCTACGCCAGCCCCACCCTGCGTCCCATTTTTCAAAATATCCACCTTTAGAATTCCGCCCAAATCCGTATACAAATTAGGCATTCCAGATATAAAATTACTTAGTGAATATATAACTAAACACTTTTTATCGTTTGTAGAATTATTTAAATAAACGATAGGCTGCAATACGTGTGGATGATCGCCAAGAATAATATCGGCGCCATTGTCACACGCAAGTTGTGCAAGCGAGCGTTGCGATGCATTTTCCACTCTTGAATATTCAACACCAAAGTGAAGGGCGACGGTTATGATATCAACATTTTGATTCTTCAAGTCGCCGATATCTTTTGTGATTTGTTCCTTATTAATATATGATATCATCCCCACTTTATTTTTTGGCAGCGTCATACCGTTGGTATCATATGTGTAAGCAAGGAATCCAACCTTGATTCCATTCTTTTCTGTAATTTGGTAATTTATAGTTGACGATGTGGAATTATCCATCGTCATCACAGTACCCACCTCCCGCACACCAAGCGGAATCATTCCTTCGTCCACCACATTTTGAATTGTATTTGAAAGACCAACTGCCCCCCTATCTAGTGCATGATTATTTGACAATGAAAGATGTGTAAAATAATTCTTTTTCAACTCACCTAGAATTTCTATTGGTGCATTAAACTTTGGATATCCGGAATATTTTAATTCCTTTCCAGCAACAGGAGTTTCTAGATTGGCGTAGACAATATCGCCATCTTTTAGATATGAATTTACATTTTTAAAATATTCAGACAGATCATAAGAATCTGTTGTCTTATCATAAGCAGAATCAATTTGAATCTGATGCATCATTATATCCCCAACAGCAAGCATGGTTATTTTTTTGACAACCTTAGGCTGAACAGGTTCGGCAACTTGAGCAGTCTCAGAGTCTAAGACGTTTGCTGATTGATCTGTTCTTTGTTCTGACGTTAGCGATACCATCGCTGACACATCTGACAGCAAACTTGAGAACGTAGAAGAGAACACGGAAGCAAGACCTGCTTGGTCACCAAAACTTAAATTTGTTTTCTGTTGATAATAAACGGTAGACACAAAAGAGCAGGCTATAAGCAAAAATAAAATGGTATATAAGATATAGTGATTATTTTTCATAAGAAAAGATGTGCTTATATTTTAGCACATAAAATGTATAGACGCTCAGTGAGTTTTTATTAGTTGGATCGTGTCTATATTAAGCTGAAAACATTAATACTAGTCCGATAATAAGTACCACAAACCCTCCAAAAGTTAAGACACCACCAGACTTAAAGTTTTTATAAATTGAAGTTACAGCTGATGGAAGTATTAAAAGAGCAATTCCTTTTAATAACATTAACCAGCCTAATATTGTAATCAAAATTTCTACATTAGAATTCCAAGATTCCATGAAGGTTATGACGATGGCCCCCATCGTTAAAGACAAAAATCCGAAGGTCCACATAAGGGCTCCGTTCTTTGTAGACTCCTCTAATAAAGCGGTTACAGCTTTTTTGTTAGTAAATAACGATACCCCCAGTACGACAAATATTATTCCTAATATGTGAGCGATAATTATTGATGATTGCATATGTTTGTTTTATCCAGCCGGCGATTTAGCAAACGATTCAGCATAATCACCTGCTGGGTTAATTTTAATAATAATTATAATAAATCCCTATCAATATAATTATACACCCAAAATGAGATGTTGGGGTATGGGTCTCCGAGACTTGAATTTGACAAGCAATTTAGTTTTGATATTATATGGGCACAAATGGGGTATCCCGTACGTCCGAGCTCCAAAAGAGCTCGGACTTAACGTTTAAATCTTACAATTTTTACTATTGAATCTTGAACTCTTAAGAAATCTAGCTCTGACAAATATCCAATTTTTGTGTCCAATCTCTTTGTATCCAACAACCTAAGTTGAGAAAGTATAACTGACTGCTCTACATCTTTAAGTACCACTTTCATGTAATATATATTTTCTTTTGGTACTCATTGGTATTCCCCAAAATATATTGTTATTAAATTTTTTGAACACTAAAACAGGCCTACGAAAAACATTACCTTTTCCATTTTGTTCATCGCCAATATTCTCACCTAAAGAACACCAATAAACTTCTCTCTCATTGATAACTGTTCCTGTTCTTGGTTGAGAATCTATATAAATCTTTGCGTGTATCCAATCTAAAAATCTTTTGAACATTCGAACAGCTTAACAAAACACCCCCGAAGTTTTTATACCCAGTAGGTGAGCCCCACGGCGATTGTGCTCAATCGTCTGCTGAATCAAATAATTTATAATAAATTCCTGCAGATTTTATGGAATTTTACCTTATCTGTGTGCCAAATGCGCCTCACATAAAAACGCTTGACAAAACTAAATAGTCTGCTAGTATTTTGGGCATAACGTTCTTTTAGGAGATTTCAGGGCTTGGAGGATGGATATATACGGCTTATATTAAGGCCTTATATACCCACCCTCCACGCGCCATGTAGGCGTTGACGAGAGCGGGGAACTAACCCCAAATACAAACACACCAACCCCAAACACACCAATGCGACACCAACTCATCAACAGTACCAATTATTCCGAAATTACCGCCCGCAGCTCCGGCCACCCGAAAGCCAATTTGTCCTCCGACCTCTGCACCCGCCCCGGCACCCGCTTCGCCGGCGCCGCTCAGCACTAGGCCGCCGCGACCGGGTTCGTTATGAATCAATCAGGGGGTTTTGCGAAACCCAAAAACATGAATGATCCGACCGAACCACCCCTTGCGTCGCTTCCAACCAGGAAGCGGCGCATATTCTTTTACCTAATTTTTAATTTCCACGTTTATCTAAAAAACACGGATCCGCTATCCATCTTAAGTCCCAAGACTAACTCGCCCTTGGAAGTGAAAAGAAAGTTTTGCACTTCAGCTAGCATCTTAGAAAAATCCGCCTCCTGTGATCCTTCGCAAAACATTAATGTAGACATCATTTTAGTAAACGATATTTGATTTCCCTTCACCGTATATTCCCCACCTACTCCATTACAATCCGTTGTAGCAGAAAAAGTTTTGTCCGTCTTAAGAGTCAGGGTAAATTTTCCAGGAACCTTTGGTGTGACGCCTTTATCATCGCTATAAGTAGTATTAATCCAATTCCAACTTTTCATACTAAGAGTCATTATTGCAGGATCAGCTTCGCCCTCAAAATTCTGAGCCACTTCTCCAAATTGAGCGGAAGGTGCATTTGTCACAGGATCCACTTCAGTATCAACTTTCAAAACAATTGTCTTACCAACAGAAGGAGGGGCGGTAAAGCTGTCGCCTTGATTTCTATCGGCATAATTTACGACAATAGTATTATTCGCTCCAGTGTCAATTGATTGAGGTGCGATTCTATCGCCAAGCAAAACTGCATCTACCGCAACCTTGCCGGTACGTTTATTCAAAAGAGTTGTTACATAATAAAATGTGCCAGTTCCACCTGTGTTTTGTGTGACGATGAACGCCGAGTCCTCCGTTCCATCTTTATCAAAATCTCCCTTCAAATCATTTCCAAAATATTTTGTAACAATTTTTGAAGCAGAGCCTGGAGCTGATTCTGTAGTCGCAATACCGTTTTCCAACTTAACTTCCTGACCATTTATTTTGTAAGTTGCATCATACGCTTTGATTTGAGGGCTAACTCCCCCACTGTTGTTTTGCATATAAATATCACTATCTCCGCTAAATTTATATGCTCCAATTATTGCGATAAGTATGACAACCGCACCTACAATAATGAGAATTCTTTTTGATGTTTTCATGTATATATTATACACCAAAAGCTGAGTTTAATTTAGGGAGAAGCACTTAGTGCCATTAACAGGATCATAACTTGCCCCACCATCTAGAGACTGCTCTGCATCAGGCCAATCTGCAAAGTTAGAACCCCAATATGCTGAAGATATCATTATAACATACTTAGGCATCCCTGAACTTCCTATGCACCTATAAGTTTCACCAAAATCTTGATTATTCCGAAAATACATAAGAGCGTTGTTTGCGTCAACTCCTCTTGGGTTCGGAAATGTTTGCATATATTTCTTCATTTGACCTACAAAATCTGGGTAGCCAGTACCACCAGCATTTGTTGAGACTGTATTGTTATTTTTCACATAATAATAGAATGGTTCACCTATACTACTATCCTCGTATGGATAATCCGCATAATCATTTCTAAACAGCTCTAAAGCATTAACAAATTGCATTACTTCTGATCTAAAGGCATTTTGCTTGGCTTTGTCACGTGCGCTAGTAACACTAACCATAACAATACTTGAAAGAAGTGAGAT
This sequence comes from uncultured bacterium, assembly GCA_903952785.1. Lineage (GTDB taxonomy): Bacteria > Patescibacteriota > Minisyncoccia > Phycocordibacterales > CAIZLB01 > CAIJKW01. The sequence continues at coordinate 22,157 of CAJBHC010000049.1, forward strand.
TATTGAGATCACAACCAATAATTCTATTAATGTGAATCCTTTTTTGTATTTTTTCATACTATTTGTTTAATCTATTAAACGGATCGCGTGAATCAACAGATGACTTGACGGTTTTATCAAAACTTCCACTCGCATACATAAACAAAACTATAGAAAGTGCAAAAAACAGAATAGTAATCCCCACTAAAAATAAATTTGCCCCGTTTTCATTCTTAACTATTTTATGATTAATCAAATAATTTACCACCCCAGGCTTATCGGGGGACACTTGAAGCCTACTATATAAGAATCTAGGGTTTTGATTCTGCTGTTCATCGTTAAATTCAATGCCATTTACCATAGTTTTATATAATTTATTTATTCCTACCAATTATATAAGACATATTCACCTTATGCAACAGCGATATACGACAATTGTCTCAATTTTCGGGGTCTGACTATAGCAGGCTACAATATATTTTACTTAGCCTTCCTCCACATCGACTTCTTCTTCAAAACTACGTCGTAAACTGGACACTCTTTTATGTGTGCCCCCGGAAGATATCCAATACTCATCAAAAACTCATTTACAATTTCCCCGCCAGTAAATTTAAAAGTTTTCTTGAATAGCTTAACCCATTCCTCTTTTGTTTTTGGATGATGTCTTTCTAGCCATTTCTCATAACTTCCAAACTCCTTCTGAATTTGAATAATTGTTTTTGCATTCTCAATTGCCGCATTAATCTTTAATCTATTTCTGATAATTCCGGCGTCACCCATCAATCTCCCTCTATCTTTCTCCCCATACTTTGCAACTTTTTTGATATCAAAATTATGGTATGCCTTTCTGAAGCTTTCTTCTTTTTTAAGAATTGTCTCCCAGCTCAAGCCGGCTTGATTTATTTCAAGAATAAGCCTGCCAAATAGTTCATTATCATCGTGAATTGGAAAACCATAATGTTTATCATGATACTCCTTATGGACATCCTTCTTTGGATCTTTATTATTTTTAACGAAGTGGCAGTAGGACATTACTTTTTCAATTATTGTTAATGAATAAAACTAACACTCCCTCAACTCTTCTTTCAACGGATCAGAAAACCTTGGACCTAATCCTCCTATTTCAGCAATATCAATATTCAATACACCCTCTAGGTGATCATATTCATGTTGCAATAGTCTAGCAAGAAAACCGTCAACTTCATCTTTTACAACAGAACCACTCTCATCCATATATTCAATAGTTATTGAACGAGGACGTTTAACATCTGCGGTTGTGTAAGCACAACTTAGACAGCCCTCTCTATATAGATAGAAATCTTTCGATCTTTCTAATATTTTTGGATTGATATATGTTTTGAATTTGTCATCGACATAAGTTATAAAGACGGATTCATTCTTCCCGATTTGAGGCGCGGCTAGACCTCTACCGTATCCAGCAATTTCTCGATATCTTTTCAAAGTGCTTTTTAATTCTTCGCCTGTTTCAATTCCTTTCTCGAGAGAAACTTGCTGTGCCTTTTGTCTGAGAACGGGATTACCGGTTCCAACAAGAACAATATTTGGACACGCATCTAGTGTCTTAATTATAATTTGGTGATTGTGTTCTAGGTTGTCTTTTATTTGTTCGGGGGTCATATTATCGATATTTTACCATTTTTAAAATAGGTCTGTTTTCTTAATCTATCCACAACCCCTCCGGATATACTCCCTCCTTAATCAAATCTCTCAACTTCTCCTCCACAAACGGCTTGTCTTCAAGATAAGTAACTCCAAACCATTGCGTATCACTAGAAAGAACTTTTAACTTAATCTTTCCATCATTTACCAGAGTGTTTACAACAAATGGAACATAAAATTCCGCCTTTGGATTATCTTGATTTTCCTGAAGAAATTCCTTAAACATATCTTCAGAATATTTAAAATATGAAGGAGTAAAGCCGAAGAAATTCATGGAGACAATTTCATCGCCAGTTAAATCTATAAAATCTTCCCCGTCTTTGTATCTTGCGCCATTTGGTGTTTTTTCTATGTGAGTACGCTCTGTGATTTTTTTAAGAAATCCGCTCTCATCAACTTCAGATATTCCACGCGATACGGATCCAAAATCGGAAAGAGTTTTATTCAGCGGGTAGCCAACCATGAAGTAATTTGTTGAATCATCCACAGGAATGTTTGATAGATGATCAGCTATTATTTTAAAAGCCTCGGCACCATAGAAGTCATCGGCATTAATGACTGTGAAGGGCTCCTTGATGTGATCCTTTGCCATCATCACGGCGTGCGATGTTCCCCATGGTTTGGTTCTTCCCTCGTGGACACTAAATCCTTCTGGAATGTTTTCTATTTCTTGAAATACATATTCTACTTCAATCTTATCTTTAAATTTTGGACCAATGGCATTTTTGAATTCTTCTTCAAACTCCTTTCTTATAACAAAGATAACTTTTCCAAATCCGGCGCGGATGGCGTCATAGACTGAGTAGTCCAATATCACCTCCCCTTTTGGACCCACAGGATCTAATTGCTTTAGCTTACCGTAACGGCTTCCCATTCCCGCCGCGAGGACTAGTAGTGTTGGCTTCATGATTAGTTAATTATAGATGATGTGAGGGCGGAAGTCACGGGCTTAATCTACAAAAGGTGCTGATCAAACCTCTCACTCATCACAACAAATGACACGACAAACAACTCCTCTGGACTGACTTCCTGTTTTTTGAAGATGATTTCTACATATTCAAAATTGTTTTTATCTACAGATGCGAATATTTCATTATTTTTTCTAATCTGATTACCTAGATATAAATCCTCTACCGGAATTGCAAAATTTGAGTCCTTTATATTAAATGCCTTACTGATTATATCAAACTTTATTTGATATTTTTGTTCGTTAACAGTGAGTTCATAAATTATCAGAGAATCGATATTACTAATCTGTGAGTATGACCCTGCAAATGATTCCGTGCCAAATTGTTTAAATTTAAATGATGCAGAAAATGCCGGGCACCATACTGAAAACTTTCTACCGTCACTTAATTTTAAGTATGATGTTCCACTATTTATCCGTCCACCAAAATAAAGGATCTTTGCCCAGTACTTACTTTCTATTACGTGATTGTCGTAGAGTTTTCTGTTCCTAAGACTTTTCATTAAAACAAAATACGCATATACCAATAGAGCAACTGAGACAATCATATAAAGTATCGGGAGAAGCATGGGGTAATTTTGCCACATATTATACTAAATTATTTTGTAATATCCTCTAGGCCCTTAAGGGGCTTAGATTCATAAAGGTAGTATGCTCCAATGGTGAGTAAAAAGGCGATGACGCAGCATAAGAGATCCAAGGCAACTATTTCTGGATACAACATCTTTCTAGCAATGATAAGAAGCATAAGTTCCATAACAACAGTAATACTATGAACCAGTATTAGACGAATCAACTCAAATCCAAGGAGAGCGAGTAAAATAAAGGAGATAAATTCATACATGACGGATGTGTTAGACCAATCTTTGTGGAGAAAGCTCTCTGCTATATTAAAAAAAAATACAAAACAGCAAAAAACATTGCCAAGGCCAAAACACCTTCCATTATCTCTAAAACACCGTGTCGCGATTGTTTAATCTTGTTAATAAATTGTCGTATTTTCATACTGTAAAAAATTATTTCTTATATGCTATTTGTAATAAAAAGCATGAGAACAAACCTAAACATAAAATCACAGTAGCAATAATACTTGGGTACTGTCCGTTAAAACCACTGGCAGACACGTGTTTAAAAAGTATCCATAAATATGACCAGATGAGTACCATACCATAGGCAATATTATTGTCTTTGCGCATTCGCAGGATTCCAATCACTGATCCAATCAAAAGAATTATACTCGTCCAGACAAAGTCAGCAACACCAAAACCATTCCAACCTATACTCACGATGAATACTGTAATATTAGCAATTGACGCCACTGTGATCCAACCGAAGTATATACTAAAAGGAGCCCAGATGAGAAGTTTTGCAGATGCCATAAAATGCTCAACACGAAGAATGTCGGCGATTTTAATCAAAAGGAAGAGCAGTATTGCCATGATTAGTACCGAAAGACCTATGTAATCATAGTGCCATGCAAATATCCAAGAAATATTAGCGAGCGAAGTTGCAATAAAAAACGGATTGATTTTATGAATGAGGGCTTCTGTTTTATGGTCTTTCCTCACAAATTGGTAGATTACATAAGCACCCAGTAAAAGATAGATTAGACCCCAAATGGAGAAAGCGGGGCCAGCTGGAGCAAAAAGATTGGGATAGGCATCTGATATATCGCCCGTGGAGCGATTATTGATTGGCAGTCCGTTTGCTAGAAAATTCACCGCCACCATAGCAACATAAGCAAATGCAGTTAATAATTTTATATAGATGTTTTTCATAGATTTTTTATTTTTATACACACAGTAAAGCATATCTTTTTAGCTCAGGCTAGTCTTTCGCGAGACTCGGATTTATTTACTATATTGAGATGGCCTCAAGAGTGCAATGGGAAAATACCTGCGTAGAAATCTGCTGATTTCTGCGCGATTTTTACGCTTAAAAATCGGCTGCGAGACTAGGATTCGAACCTAGATACATGGTTCCAGAAACCATAGTCCTACCATTAGACGATCTCGCAATGTGACTATAGAGTATCATATTAGACAAAATCCACCAAACCTGTCTTGTCCACCACCTTAAACTCATTATTGGGATAGTTGTCCCTGAATCCCTTAGGCAACTTCACTAGCCCTAGGTCTCTTCTTTCTTGATTAAATTTGAATTCAAAAGTATAGAGCATTCCATCTTTTTCCTCTATATAATCCACCTCCCCTTCTCTATCGGACCTCCAGAAGTATATCGGTGATTTATTTTTATCTAATATATTTTTCTTCATTCTCTCCACAATACAAAGATTTTCAAACAAAGCTCCAACATCGATTCTTGAAGCACTATCAATTTGATTGAATTGATTTATTATTCCGTTTCTCAACAGATTATTGATG
>CAJBHC010000050.1 GCA_903952785.1 uncultured bacterium
ATGATGGAGAAAATTCAGATCACGCAGAAATGAAATACAAAGAAGTTGTGATTATGTTTTCATCAGAAGGCGCATTTGGAGGAGCAACAAAAACACCCAATACGCTCAATGTTGAAAATCTAAAATCAAAAGTTTTGGATCTAATTGAGCGAGAGAAAATTAAGCCAAAAACAAGGCTCTATTTCTCTGTTAAAGATAAAGCTTTGTGGTCACTCCTTTTGATTTCCATGATTTTTGGCTCTATTGCGTGTTCTGTGATGATTTTTTCTTTCACAAATTCTGAATTTGGATTTTACGATATGACCAATGATAGCTTCCTTGATTTTTTGTTCCGTGTGACCCCTTATTTATGGGTCATTTTATTTGTCGTTTTTGGTCTAATTGGTTATGAAAATTTTAAGCATACTAATAAAGGTTATAGATACTCGTTTGGCTTTATTGTTGTTGTAGGTTTGGTTATTAACATTGTACTCGGCATCATTCTGCACTCCTTTGGGGTTTCAAAAATAATAGATCATGATTTCTCTTCCGATAGTGTTTTTATAAGATCTTCAGACTCCCTACGGCAAGATAGTTGGAATCAGCCTGATAAGGGGATTCTATCTGGACAGGTTCTTTCTTATGGAAGTACAACCTTTGTGTTAAAAGATTTTAATGGCAATCTATGGACAATTTCTTCCGCTTATATTCCAGATATAAGCTTGGACTTGATCTCTACATCTTCAGAAGTGAGGGTTATTGGTGTGAAGCAGGATGTTTACTTTCCCATTGCATCAAGTTCATTAGGTAGTTTTGCTACGTCCTCGGGGGTTGTTGTTGGGGGTGTCGACGCCAATGGCATCACTGGTGATGCATCTACAACTCCGTATACAGGTAGCATTGTAGCTTGTTATATTTTGCCGTGGAATACAGAAGACTATGTTTCTGGTATAGCTGAAATTAGGGGGTATTTGGTTAATGCAAGTGGCACTGAAAGAAATATTTCCGACGAGCGTAATAACAATTGTAGGGCGATAAAGTCCTACAATATTATTAGAAGCATGGTTGAATTAAAATAATAAACTTAAATTAGCTTTTGGTTCGCAGGCAGGGATGGCGGATTTTAAAGCACAATCATCATAAAATCAATAATAAACATATCTACAATTTAATATTTTATAAAAAAGTAAGAAATCTAATGACAAAAGACACTCCACGGAACTGGGTGTTTTTTGTTTTTCCAAAATGATTTATAATAGGGGGTATGAGCGATAAAATAGATGCAATAAAAATTAAGGAGGAAGTTAAGGCAGGGAAAGCCTATCTTTTGGATGTTAGATCAAAAGAGGAATTTACCCAATTTTCACTTCCGGATTCAATCAATTTGAGTGTTGAAGATATTGAATATGGCAAGGCCCCAGAAATTTCTAGAGACTCTAAGGTATATGTATATTGTATGTCTGGAGTTAGGGCGGAGAAGGCTGTATCCTTATTAAAAATGATGGGTTTTAAAATGGCGGTTAATGCTGGTGGAATTATGAATTTGATATAGTTTAGTTAAGTGTTACAATAATACTTAATATGACTAGAAAAGAAAAAATAGTTTCAATAGTATCAGTTTTGGTAATAATAATGTCCTTGATATTTATCATCAAAAGCATTGGAATAATAAATAAATATCCCCAGTACTCCGCGTTAATTAAGTCTAGTGTTTCAAATGTTTTTTATTCAGATCAGATTAATGAATTTTTTAGTGTGAACAGTTGTAACGTAGAGATTAACCAATCTTAAATTTAGTTGATTCATTAAAGTTATCCACAATTTTTTTGCAATAATGTTTGACAGTGAACGTACGTTCACCTATAATATAATTACATTAAAAAATAATTAAATTAAAACAATATGAGCAAAATGACAATGATGTTTGAAATAAGAAGGGAATTAAGATCACTTAATGACGCAATAGATAAGAAGATATTACGCAATCAATCTTATGAGAGAGAATCTCGTCGTCATAGATATTTGGTTAATCAATTGCGCAGAGTTGAAAGTGAGGCATCTATAGCCAGGACATTTTCATTAGCCTCTTTCTTTCTGTAATTTACATGGGCGTCCTCAATAGGTGATCCCAGTAAGCCTGATTTAGTTAAATCGCCTGCTGAATCATCTGCTGAATCGTTTATGGTGTGATACAATAAAACAAATTGATATAATAAAATAAATAATAATGTCTTACGAAGATTACAAACAAAAAATAACAAGCTTCTATAGAAGTAATAAGCGCATGCCGTGCTATTCGGAAATTATGTCATTAATTGGTTTTAAATCTAAGAATGCAGTATTTAAGTTGGTTAACAAAATGATTGATGAGGGAGTGATAGAAAAAGATTCATCAGGTAGAATTTCTCCAAGACATATCTTTGGTGAAGTTTCACTTCTTGGGGTGGTTGAGGCTGGAATTCCTACAACAACAGAAGAAGAGGTGCTTGACACTATGAGTCTTGATGAATGGCTTCTAGGGAACTCCACAAGTTCTTCAACATACATGCTTGAAGTTAAGGGTGATTCTATGATAGAGGCTCACATAGAGGAGGGGGACTATGTGCTGGTGGAGAGAGTTAATGGCAATAGGGAAATTAAAGATGGAGAAATTGTAGTTGCAGAGATAGATGGCGGTTGGACACTTAAGTATCTTAAGCATGACAAGCGTGGAAAGATATATCTACAGCCGGCTAATAAGAAATATTCCAATATTTATCCTGAATATGAGCTTCAGATTGGTGCCGTTGTTAAGGCAGTTATAAGAAAGATGTAATTTAAATATCACAGAACATGATTTGATGGGATTGTATGTTCTAAAAACAATCTTTGATCATATTTTTATGAAAAATACATGGTTACAAGGCGTGGAGCTGGTAAGAAGTATAAGAGGTGTCACCGGGCAATAAAAAATAGGAGATAAAAGAGGGATAAAATATAATTTTATCCACACATTTAATGATAAAATCATTAAGTTTTTTATAACTTTCATGTTAAGATATATAAACAGATATGGGTGTCTGAAATTATTAACAAACATGATAAAGGAGAGTATTTGTAGGAAAAATAAAAGAAAAGGTCTTACTCAAAAAAATAGTCTTTTGAAAAAGATATATTTAGCAGGATCTCTGGTTTTTTTGGTTCCTGGAATAGTGTTTGGAATTTCAGCAAATGATGTCAACCCAGAGGGCAATACACAGACAACCTCTGTTGTAGAGCAAAACATGGCAACGACAGTTATCTCAGGTGTATCTGATTTACTAGATAAAATCTTTACAGTAGAAGCTCCAGTTCAACAAGAGACTGTAGCTCCACAGGAAACCTTAATTGAAACTTCACCTGAAACCTCAATTGAGACTACACCTGAAGCCTCATCTGAAGCTTCAACCGAACCTCAAACTCCAGATTTGACAACACCAGATCCAATATCTTCCATCTCCACCACAACCCCTTCTGCTGATTTTGCAACTACAACAGACTCTTCTGCGCCAACATCAACCACCATACCCCAATCTTCTTCAACAACAACATCCACCTCCACACCCTCATCATCATCTGAAACTCCAGCACCTGCTCCAAAGACACCTAATTTGATCCTAGGAAACATATTTGATAATGTGGTAGATTCTATAAATAAAACTGTTGATAACATATTGGATAATGTTTTTGCCGTTTCTACATCCACGGAATCTACAATAGTTCCTGTATTAACTGAAGAAGATACAGATACGGGAAAGTTGGTTACAATTTCCGCTGAAGATGAGAGTCTTCTCTTTCCCCTTACTAACGTCCTTGCCTCAACAACAATTCCGAGAATCTACAGAGTTGGAGAAGAAAGCAAAATCCAAATCAAATGGAAGAATGAAAACAATCAAGAGATGCCCTTCAAGGCATCTGACACAGACGGTGACGGCTACCTAGACCTAGTAGAATGGATCGTTCCACACCTTTCCACCCAAACTTTTGAAATTATCTTCATTTCTAAAGCTTTTCGATTAGACGAAAGCAAACAAATATCAGAAGACATATACAGCACCGTATCAGCACAAGATGGAAACTATGCAACCATACACAACAATGAATATCTTAGATTTACTTTTGAAGCTCCGGTAGATAGCTCAAAAACAATTGACATATATGCCAAGCCAACCAATCCTCTAGAGCCGGCAACAATTGAAGTTTACAGAGAAAACAGCGATGAGTTAATTGCAACTTTCAATGTTGATAGCAAAAAATTCTTTCATGAATCAATGGCCAACCTTGGTGACAACCCAACGGACGTTTTTGATTTTAAAATAATAGGAAGTGTTGACATAGATTATGTACAAGATGCTGGAACAAGCATAACAATTTCAACCGGTGCGGATACTTGCCCTGCATGTTGGGACGGCGCGAGTCCCACAAACACTTACACTGCAGTAGGGGTGGAGGTAATTAACACTACAACTCTTGCTGGCAAATTGGCCGTAGGAAATGTTGTTCTAACCGGAGTTGCGGGTGACATTACAGTGGTTAATTCTGTTACAAAAGCATCTGGAGGTGATACAACGCTAACAATGTATGCAAATGGCAACATTATTGTAAGTGCTGGCGTAACCTCGAGCTCAGGCAAACTTAATATGTTGCTGAACTCTGATAGAGATGCGGATTCATCTGGTTATATTAACATTTCCGGTGCAATCACTTCCAATGGTGGCGATATCACAATGGGTGGAGGCTCTGGTGCAATTTCAACAACTACTGGTTTTGCAGTTGGGAATGCGGGGCAGGTGACAGGTATACTAATTAACAATGTTGCCGTATCTGCCGGTGGCGGAAATATTATTGCAAATGGACAGGGATTTAGTACGACTACAGATTTAAACAATGGAGTTTATGTTTCTGGCGCCACTGGCGTAATAACCACCACAGGCTTTGGAACAGTTTCTATAACAGGAATTGGTGGTGGTAATACAAATAGTGCAAATAACTATGGTGTTAGAGCGAGCTCTGGTGGCGTCATCTCCACTGTAAATGGAAATTTAACAGTGACTGGTACTGGAGGTGGAGCTGGAAGTGGAGCGACTAATCATGGAGTTTACGTTGCTAGCGCAAATAGCACCATCAAAACAACTGGCTCCGGAAATGTTTCTGTAACCGGAACCGGAGGAAATGCCTCTGGTAGTGGAGCAAGTAATATCGGTGTTTATGCTTCAACTGCAAACGGTATACAAGCAACCGGTACAGGAACAATATTAATAACCGGAACCGGTGGAAACGCCTCTGGTAGTGGAGCGTCTAATTATGGTGTCTATTGTTATGCCTCTACCTGTATACAACCCAACGCCACCGGAAGTTTAACAATCAATGGTACAGGAGGTGGAGGCGAGAGTGGAAACATGGGCGTATATTTTTACATTGGAGCCTCTGTCACCGGCCTTGGAGCTCCTATTATCATAACTGGAACAGGGGGAAATAGTAGTGGAGCAAGTAATCACGGTGTTCATGTCACGGGTGCCAGTACCATTTTAAGTAATATCGGAACAGGAACAATTTCTGTAACTGGAACAGGTGGAGGAAATACAAACAGTGCAACCAATCATGGTGTTAGATTGGTTTCTGGTGGTGTCATCTCCACTGTAAATGGAAATCTAACAGTTGTTGGACAAGGTGGTGGGGCAGGTAGTGGAGCAAATAATTATGGAGTTTATGTTTCAACTGTAAACAGCACCATTAAAACAACCGGCTCGGGAAATTTATTAATAACCGGAATTAACGGAGGCGGAAATACCGGTTCTATCCAGGGATTGAATATAGTTATCGCCAATGGATTACAAACCACCGGCACAGGTAGTATTACTATTAATACAGACAAAATAATTTTTGCAGAAGCCAACGACATAAACAGCGCCGCAAACCTAACCATCAAACCATACACCGCCACCTCCACCATTGGTGTTGGAGCAGGTGCGGGAACTCTATCGTTAACAGACGCCTACCTTAGCTGTTTAAATTGGGGAACAAGCAACACCCTAACGATTGGTGCTACCACCACTGGCGATATGGCAATTAACACCGCCAGTGCCGGTTTGCAAAACAAAAATGTTACTTTTATAACAGCAAGTAGCAGTGCCATTACTCTAACCAGTATGCTTGCCAACACCTCCGCTGGCACAACAACAATTCAGGGCGGAACAACTGCATTAAACAACGCCAACAGTTTTTATAATTTAACGATAGATACAACAGGTAACACCGCAACTCTCGGCTCGGCACTTACTGTAGCTGGCAACCTCACGCTCACCAACGGAACTTTAGATACTAAATCTGGTAGTAATTATGCAGTAACTCTTGCCGGAAACTTCAATCAAGCCACCACCGCAAAATTCCTCGCCAGAAGTTCTCTCATCACCGTTAATGGCAATGGAAACTTCACTGCAGATGGAACGATGGATTCTACGCAGTTCAATTCTGCATCGCTCACGCTGAATGGGGCGAATACGTTGACGTATAATAATAAGATTAGTGCCTTGAGTGGATTTAATAATCTAACAGTTGGGCAGAATGGAAATATTACGACTTTGGAAAGTATTATGCAGGTTAATTCAATATTAACAGTTGGTTCGGGAACATTAACCACATTAACTGGAAGAAAGTTATATTTAAGTGGTGCAACCCCACTCAGTTTTGATACTGCTTCTCACTTATCTGTTGATCTTTGGTTTTACAGGTTCGGCACTCAAACTATACCAACCTTAATAAATGGATATGATTGTAATATAGTACTATCTGGAATCACAGGTCAACTGAATACCGTTACACAGACAGGAAATATTACTCTTAATTCCACGTATTCTTTGGGTTTGTCCTATGACACGGTTAGGGTAGTCTCCTGGAATACTGACGGCTACAACCTCACGGTGGGCGGTAATTTGCAAATCGGCAATAATGGCAACACTGGCTTAACAAAACTTGACGCCACTGGTGCGGGCGGGCGTACTTCAACCATCACCGTTGGTGGCAACTGGCTAAACTACGGAAACGGAACGGTGCCATCGCAATTTATTGCAGATAATTCAACTGTAATATTTAATTCAACCTCAACTGGGAAAACTATTACATCGGGGGCAACTAACTCGCCGTTTAATAATGTGCACTTCAGTGGCACTGGAGGCAGGTGGACATTGCAAGACAACCTAACTGCTTCAAGCACGACGCTTACACAAGGCACGCTGGTTGATAACGCCAAGACTGTAACGGTAAATGGAAATATTTCTATTAGTAATGCCGCTGGTTCTACTTTAACCTCTACTGGTTCATGGGTGCAGGGCGCGAGTGGGAATATTTCAAATGCGGCAGCAGGAAATGCATTTAGACGGTTATCAATAGCTGGCACAGGAGTTACGACAACTCTTAATGGAACTATTTTTGTTGGCTATGGTGGGACAGGTTCTTCTTTGACTATTGGGCCTGGAACTTTGTACGGAGCCAATTTTTTACTTTACCTTTATGCGTATAGTAATGATTCCCTGACTATAAATAATCCGATTATCGGTAGCAGTCTCAGTCAATTATATCTTACTACTATCAATAGTGTCACTCAAAAGGCGTTTACTTTGCCGAATAATTTCGGATCGGTTCTGTTTAGAAATAATAGCTCTGCTAATTTATCGGCTACGGGCAATTATAATTTTGGCAATAGTAATGTAATAATAGCGGGTGATACTAGTGGTTCTTCACAACCTACTGGTTATACTGACATGTCAACATCCAGCTTAATAACAACCGGCACTCTGTACGTCGGCAGTTCTGCCGCTAACAAAAATGGTTATATTAAATTAGGAAGCAGTGCTGGTAATTCTGTTGGCAGTATTGCTGTTAGTGGTGTCAACACCGCCAATATCCTTGACCTCGGCTCCGGCGCCACCGCCGTCTCTGGCAATATCAACTTCACTGGAATAAACGTAACACCAGGCACCGCAACAATAACTCTAACTGGCACAAGCTCGGCTAATACACTAACCTCTGCTGGACAATCTTTCTATAAACTCACTCAAAACGGAGTGGGTGGAACCTACACTTTGCAAGACCCACTTGTTGTAAACAACAATCTAACTTTAACATCTGGAACAATGGTGGCGGGCAACAACAAGGTCACAGTTGGCGCGTCTCTTGTTGGAGCAAGCAATCTCTCATCGACTGGCAATGTAGAATTTACAGGAAGTGGTACAACAGATTCTGCACTTTCTGCAGGATCTCTAACTGTTGATACAAGCCTGGTAGCTGGCGGAAACATCACCGTCACTGATCTTACCATTGCGCCTGGTGCCACTTTGGATATGGCGGGATACACCCTAACTGTCACAGGAAGTCTTGCAAACCAAGGAACTATAAAAAGTCCAAAAGGAGATTCTATAATTTCTGCAATAAGTGCAATTGGAACTTTTGAATATACAAGTTCTTCGTTAAACATTAATCCTTTTGTTGCAGCACCTTTCTCCACTATTAGAATCTCTGGTTCCGGCACATATACTTTGGGTGGAGATGTTACAGGTAACGTAAACATATTAAGTACCGGCGTTACAATAGCAGGAGCGGGACACACTTTAACTGGTAGTATTTTGGGTAACAACTTTGGAGTGGTGCTTTCTAGCATAAACGTAACCGGATCAGTCTCAACAACAGGAGTTGGCGCTGGAGTTCTCACCATAAACAACGGAGCAAATATTGCTGGTGCGGTTGATGTTACAGGGATAATAAACAAAACAGAGGGAAGTATGGGGTCACTTGGTAATACAACAATTCAATTTGGAGGAAGTGTATCAGCAAACTCAGTCTCTTTTGCAGGTGATGTTGTCAACTTTGGCACAATCAATGAAGGTAACTTTGCAACTGGAAAAACTATAAACACTGGAACAATAAATACAGGAGCCGGAACATTCACATTTAATGCAACCTCAACAAACACTGGAACTGTAAATGGAAACGCCGCCTTTAGCGCATCGTCAACTAACTACGTTGGGGGAACACAAGGAACTGTAACAGGAAATGCTACCTTTAATTCATTAACTGGAGTGGCTGGTGCTGTAACATTTGGAAGTACCACAGCGTTTCTTGGTACGGGATATGTAAATACAGTAAATGGTCAAATATTTGACAGTATAGGAAGCCCTATCTCATCTTTCATATTCAATGCATCATCAACAAATGCTGGAGTATTAAAAGGTAACGCGGTATTTAATAATACAAGTATAAACAATGGTACTGTCTCTGGAAATGTATCTTTTAATAATTCTGCAACTAACGCTGGTACAATAACTGGAGGAAATGTGGATGTATACTCACCAGTTACAAGACCAATTGGTGGAGTTGTGAGTAGCCAGGTTGTGTATCATGGATATTCAGGATTATATTTTAACGATGGGGCAGCAGGACATGGAGTGGTAGGCAAATGGGACGATCTAAACAACTGGTGGACAGATGAGGCTTCTACAATTCACTCAGTTGTTCTTCCAACCTCTGGTGATGATGTCATAATTCTCTCTGGAAACATTTTAAGTACCGCAAGCACAGCGTTTGTAAGAAGTGCAACATTTGAAGGGGCGTCAAGTAACGGAATAATACTTATTGTTTCAGGTACTTCTTCATCAGCTATAACATTTAACGCATCTTCTACAAACACCGGTACCGTTATTGGTAATGCAACCTTCTCTGGCCCTGGCACAGATAACACTGGTTCTGTAAATGGTTTTATCACCCGCTCCTATGCAAGTAATTATTCTGTAGAGGGAGCTTTGATTTCAGTTCATAATTCATATTATCTAACGGTTAAAGCCTTAAACAATGCAACCGTAAACTTAACCAATGCTGTGTACACATTATGGAATGGAGTCACTGGTGTTATCTTCCAAGCATTTGATAATGCATCCTTCATCTGGGGTGGATCTGGCTCTGGTACACCAAATCTTGTAATCACGTCTCCTGCAACTGGAGTGGTAATCAAGTGGGCACCAAATATCTCTTGGGGTACAAATACACTATGCCAATACAAAATAGATGGAGGAAATTACACAAGTGTAAATTGTGCTAACAATGGTAGTGATATTCCAAGACCATCTGCGACAACTCATACTATATATTTCAAGAGCTCCGATGGATACAATAATAGTACGGAGAAAAATGTAACATTTACATACAATAATGTCTCGCCAGTTGACACAGATTGTTTGAGTCCACTAGATGAGGGAACTCGCCAGTACTACTACCTAACCTCAAATGTAGGAAGCTGTATAGTGGCAACTTCTACAGCTCTCGTTGGTAACGGGTTTACAGCAGGTAGTATTACTGGAAACAATACAGATATTTCATTTACAAACATAAATGCTACAGGAACAATCTCTGCATTCAATAATATTACAGTTGCATCATCAACGTTAAGCGGAACAAATGTTGTAAACGGAAGTTTGACAAGTGATAATTTGAGTACCTTTGGAAACACAACGGTAAGTTCTGGAGCCACGGTTTACGGTGGAAACTTTACAGGAAATCTTGTAAACAATGGAGCTGTAATAAATAGTACAACCACTCCAACAACAGTTGCAGGAAGTACAACAAACAATGGCACAATCACAGGAAACTTCATCTTCAATGCTACCTCATCCAACACGGGTACGGTAAGTGGAAATCTGATATTAAACGCTTCATCGTCTAACGCGGGAACAGTTGGGGGTAACTTAACATTCAACACACTCTCTTCGTCATATGGAGCTGTGACATTTTCAGATGGCTTTGTATTTTTGGGAACAGGAATTGTTTCCGGAAACATTAAGGACGCTTCTTCAAATGTAATTACAAAATGGATATTTAAAGATACTTCTTCAAACTCTGGATATACAAGAGGCGAAGCCTTCTTCAATGACGGAAGTACAAATAATGGAACTATTATTGGAAATGTACACTTCAGCGATCGTTCATCTGGAACGCTTGGAACTGTAACTGGAAATGCTTATGTGTATAATTCATCTGTCGCTCCTGTCAGTGGTGTACATGGAGTAGTTACCGGAACAACATCGTACTATTCATATTCAAATGGAAGATCTTTCAATAACGCAGCAGGGGACAATGCGTGGAGTAACCCATCAAACTGGTTTACAGATACAACTTTTGCAATTCCTCTTGGAAGAGCACCTGTCTCTGGTGAGAGTGTAGTATTATTTGCTTCAACAACACTTCCTTCTGATATTACAAATGATGTCTTCTTTGCCGTAAGTAGTAGTACATTAAATGGTGCAGGACATAAGGTAACAGGATCTATCTCTGGAAATGGCGCCTATGGTGGTCACAATGCCTATGATTTTCATCTTCAAAACATTACAGTCACGGGTACAACATCCGCTATTGGAGGAGATGGTATTCCTGGAGTATCTAATGGAGGACGTGGAGGAACAATTAATATTGATACATCTTCAACTGGAGGAGTGACGGTAAACGGAGGAGATCCTTTACAAAATGGAGGGGACGCAGGAACATCAACAATTTCTAACTCTTTTGCTATTGTTGATGGCACAAGAGTTCTGGCCGTTGGAGGTGCATCAAATGGTTGCGGATTTGGAGGAAATGGAGGAAACATATCTTTGATTGATTCATCAGGATACATACTTGTTACAGCGACGGGGGAAGACGCAACTTCAACTTGTGTTGTTATTCCACCAGCACCAACAGACAGAAGTCAGGGAGGTTCCACAATTGTTGGTTCGTACATCTCACCGTCCGCTAGAGCTGCCGCTGCCGCTTTAGCTGCACAAAATTCAGCCAACAATACAAACAACAGAGGTAACGGTGCAGGATCCTTTGTTCCAGCGTTTCTAAATATTAATAAAAATATAGGTATATTAAATCTATCTAATCTTCCAAAGTTTGGATTAGATCGTATCGGACAAAATCTTGGAGTCTCTAGCTTTGTTAATCCTTTGGTTGGAGTATCAAACCTAAAACTAGATGTAAAGTATCCAGATTTGCCTAAGGTTAGTTTTGGGGATAAATATAGTAAATTCATCACCGCAACAACTCCTCCTAAGTCAATAATATCTGTATCTGTTGATGGCGTGGAGAGGAAGACAGTGTTGTTGATGGATAAGAGTGGGGTGGTGGACAAGAAGAAGACGACTGAGAAGAATAAGACGGCGGACAAAGATAGTAAGGGAAAGTTTTATCAGGTTGTTACTGTAGAACCTAATTCACATTTGTATATTAATTCAATAAATTCCAACAAGGTAGTTAAGGCTATATTTGATAATAGAAGTGTTAATGTTGTTAGGGTTGATAAAAATACTGTGAAGTTAAATTTCATCGCACCAAATGAAGCTGGTGAATATGAATTAATGGTAGGTGGTGCAAGGCTTGTGGTTGTGGTGAGTGATAAGGTATCTGCTGATAAGGTAATTTCAGCACCTATAGTTTCTGAGGTTTTAGCGCCGGCACAACCTGTTAAGCGATTATCGCCACTGCAGCGTCTTTGTTCTTGGTTGTTTAAATGAGTGTTTGGTGATATTTGTCAATAAAACATTTTCTTTTGTCATAATCATAGTATAATGTTAATGGTTAAATTTATATTTAGTAATACTTAGTTAACAAAATGCAAAAACAAAAAGAAGGTATAGAGAATTTTATAATAAAGAAGATGGAGAAGGCTCACACATTTGATGAGATTTGTGTGATGTTAAAAAAAGCTGGAATATCTTCGGCTGAAATAGACAGAGGGATTCGTAATGTTAAAAAAACACACAAGACACTGCATCAAGATATTGCCGCTTCAAATAAATTTTTTCCAGCCCTCAATAAAACTCTTAATAAAAAGATAAAAAAAACTGAATTAGAGTTTGAAAGACTAGATGTGAATACCGTGAGCCATATTGGGCTTTTTGCTGGCAGAATGAGAAGAAAGGATTTTACAGTTTCTATACTTTTTTTGTTTAGTTTATTTTTTAGCGTCGTAATAATTGTATCAAGCTTTGTAAAATCTCTTTATCCAGAGAGTTGGGGTGTGATAGAGCAATGGTTGTCCAATGACACAAATGGTATTTTGTACATGTATATTCCAATTTTATTTGCCCCATTTACCTTAATTTTTCTGTCTTTAATGACAAGAAGATTGCATGATCTAAGTATGCCAGGAATTTTAAGTTTTTTGTATCTTGGGGTTTTCATATATCCGTTTTCTGAATATGCATCATCGGGAATTATAGTATTTGATGTAGCGCTATTTATTCTATTTATCTTCTTGTTATCCAAGCGGGGTGAGCCGGTAACAAATATATACGGAAAGTCTCCAGTTAGCCATGGTTCAACTTTTACAAAAATGCTTAATTTAAAATAATTTAAAATAATAAAACAAAAATGAATTCATCAATTATTCACGCAGACATATTTTTTTACATAACAACTATTGCCGTCATTATTTTGACAGCCTTATTAATAATTCTGTTTTATTATCTAGTCAAAATTGCAAGGCATCTGGAGTGTACAGCTATGAAGCTACGAAAAGAAAGCGAGCGTATTATTGAGGACGTTTCTTTTGTTAGAGAATCCATTGAAGATCAAGGCGATAAGGCAATGTCATTTTTGAAGTTTATTTTCAGGTCATTCATAAGCAGAAAAGATTCTACGCGTGGGAGAGGTTCCAAAAATGCTCGCGGAGATAAGGCTCTTAATATGAACGGAAAGAAATCTAGCTTTAGGAATAAAAAGAAGGACGGTAATGATGGTTTAGAATAGTTGTGTTGGTGTATTGGTGTGCTTTGGGTGAATGATTTTGGTGAACGTTTGTTTTGTGTATTTTTGCTTGATTTGGTATAATGTATACATCATGAATACAACAAAAACAGAAAATAAGGCGGGGACTAAAAAAAGTACATCCGCAAGTAAGGTAAGCACGATGGGTGTTTTGGGAATGATTGGAGGTCTTGCTGCAGCAACTGCAGTGGGGGCATACTTTGTTCACAATTCAAAAGACGCTAAAAAGAAAATCAAAAATGCAAAAGGCTGGATATTAAAAGCCAAGGGGGATGTTTTAGATAGGCTAGAAGACATGAAAGATGTTACAGAAGATAAATATAAAACTACTGTTGACTCTGTTCTTTCTAGATATGGAAAGATAAAAAAAGTTGAAGGTCCAGAGTTGGAAAAATTAGCAACAGAGTTAAAGTCTCATTGGAAAACAATTGTAAGAGAATTGAGTGCTGGTTCAAAATCTGTTAAAAAGGCCGTTAAGAAAAGTGCTGCTGTTACAAAAGCAGTTGTTAAGGGTAAGTAATTATAAGTTTCATAGCCTAATTTATAAACTTAAATAGATTAACGTATATTAATTTGGATAATTGAGCTCGTAAAAACGGGCTCAATTGTCTTGTGCATATTACAAATTTAATAGGAATTTTGTTGTTTTTGTTGTAGGATTAGATAATTAGATAAATAGCGTAAGCAAAGCATGAGCATAATCAAGCTAGAATGTTGATAAATAAGGATTAAAAACAATATGAATACAAATAATTTCAAAAGAAGTAAGCCAAAAAGCACATCCCGTAGTGCTTCAAGGGGGGCACCAGAGAGTGCGCCTATTATTGCCCGCCCCCGTGCATCTCGTACATCAGGATTTTCTGGAGATAATAATAGTGAAAGAAGCTTTTCTAAGGGCGCCCCTACTGCTTATAGTCCAGCTTTTGGATCAAAGAAACCAAAGTCTGCTCCACTTAGTGCTCCAAGAATAATTCCTAAAGTTTCAACTAGGATGGCACCGGATAATGCTCCAAGAATTGCGCCGGTTCGCGCCTCAAATGCTTTTTCAAATCCTTCTTTAAATCGTTCTTCGGTTAGCGCATCAAATACCTCTTCAAAAGATAATACTTCATGGGGAAATGAAGCGCAGTGGTACGATGATTATCTAGCAGATAGCGATTCATATCAAAGACAGATAATTATGCCAAATATCGTCAGAATTATTAATCCAGCACCAGGAAAGAAGGTTTTGGACATTGCATGCGGGCAAGGATTATTTTCTGAATCAATGATTGACAAGGGGGCTTCCGTTGTGGGTGTTGATATATCTCCTGAGTTAATTGCTATTGCTAAGGATAGATTTGTTAATAAGGTTTCTTCAGTCTCTTCAAATTTTTCAAAGGACTCATTTAAAGATTCATTCATTGTATCTCCAGCTGATAAAATGACCTCTGCTGGAATTCCAGAAAAATCTTGTGATTCTGCTATGTGTATTCTGGCTGCTCAGAATATTAAAGAGTTTGATGTTGCACTTAAAGAAACGTCTAAAATTTTAAAGCCTTATGGTAAGTTGGTTATAGTTTTAAATCACCCCTGCTTCCGAGTTCCCAAGCAATCTGATTGGCATTTTGATGCAGAAGGTGGAGGTCCTGAGGGAGATCCATCGTACACTCTTGTGAATGGTAAAAAAAGCGGAAGATACGGACGAGTTGTTTACAGTTACATGAGTGAAGGAGTTATAAAAATTGATATGCACCCAGGAGAGCAAGACAGACGTAAGAAATCTTACACAACATCTTTTCATAGACCAATGCAAATATACAGTAAATGGTTGGCTAACGCAGGTTTTTGTATATTGAGAATAGAGGAGTGGACAAGTCATAAGAAAAGTAATCCTGGAACAAGAGAATTGGCTGATAAAAGATCAAAAAAGGAGATTCCATTGTTTATGTGTATTGAGGCGATATTGATTTAATTCAAAAAAACTCCCTGTGGCGTAGGCTTGAGGTGATTTACTAGATTTACCCAGTTGGGCAATGGACTAAGTCTTAAAAATAACGTAAAATTGTCTCTATGAAAGTGTACAGATCATTATTGGGTATATTAATATTTTTTGCAATAATCTATGCTTTTAAGGGGTATCTAAACCCTTCCAGTTATGATTTTTTTGGTAATTCTCCAACATCAAGTGCAACCCTAGGCACATCTTCAGGTTCTTTGGCGAGTAGTACAAATACTGGTCTTCCTTTTCCAGAGAATATAGCATCATCTCTTTTGAACGATATTAAAAAACTTGATCCTAAAGGTGGCTACACCCCTAATCGTGATCAGTTACCCCCTATTATTGGAGAAGATAATACTGAGTCTAGGGATGGAAAGCTAACAGATGATGGTGTATTTTTTGGTACCAATATTGAGAGAGGTATGCAATCCTTACCTATCCTTAAAAGAAATTCTGTATTAGATAGATCAGCGGAAGTTAAATTGAATGATATGTTTAGTAATCAATATTTTGAACATGTCTCACCAAATGGATCTGGTGTTTCTGATGTAGTCGGAACAGTTGGATATAAATTTTTGATTATTGGAGAAAATCTTGCTCTTGGAAATTTTGCTGGAGATGCAAAGGTTGTTGCCGCCTGGATGGCAAGCCCTGGACACAGAGAAAATATATTAGACAAAAGATATACAGAAATAGGGGTTGCTGTTGGATATGGGATGTACAAAGGCAGAATGCAGTGGTTGGCAGTACAACATTTCGCAAGACCAATGTCTTCTTGTCCTTCGCCTAATGCTGGACTCAAAGATAGAATAGCTAAAGATAAAGAAGAGCTTGCTTTTAAAGAGGGTGATATTGCTTCCATGAAAAAAGTTGTAGATAAAATGGAGGCATCTGATACTAATTTTGAATCTGTTGTGTCAAGTTATAATGCCCTTGTTAATGATTATAACAACAGGCTTAAGGATTTGAAGGTTGAAATTTCAAGCTATAATGCCGAGGTAAACAATTTTAATAGTTGTTTGGATGCGGTGACAACGTCAGTATAGGCATGTTATTTTTATAACTTTATGTTAGAATTAACACATGAATAAAATCATCTTTAATGTGAAAGAAAAGACTAAAATAATGACTGGTATTGTTAATACTGTCATGAGCAGATTTATGTCAAGATACAAGTTTCCAAAACCTCATTTTGTTAAAATATTTTCAGTATTTCTTTTGGTTGCACTAGTATTGAGTTGGGGGATTTCAAATGCTGTCAATAATGATATTCAGTCAGCAACATCAAATTTTAGTGTTTCTGGTACCGTTTCAGAAATGTCTGACATGTATATTGTAGTAACTGATGCTGTGGGGTCACTGAAATCAAGTGATGGTACTTACAATTTAAATATTGATTATCTAAAGAGAGTAGAAACAGATAAGTATTCACCGCTTACTATATCTGACATTGTTGTTGGAGATAAAATTATTGCACAGGGGGTAACTAATGGATATTCCTTCTTTGTCAAGAGAATAGTTTCTTTTACATCTATTGCACATAATCCAGTGGATGATGATAATGAAACCGCTGCGGCTGATATTGCAACAACCTCGGCTACTACAACAAAGACTATCGCAATAACAAGCATAAGCACAGGTACAAGCACTTCTGTTGTAGAAAGTACATCTACAAAATCTTCAACTTCTGCTCCTGAAGTGATAAAGGGCAACAGCAAAGACGCGCCAGTTGGTGATGTTGGGACAAGTACAATCACAGACGTAAGTATGGGTACAAGTACAAGTACTGATGCATCAGAGTCTACAACCACAGAGGGTGTCTCAACCTCAACACCTTCAGTTGTAGAAAAAGTTAATGATGTAATACAGAATGTGCTAGAAACAGTAAAAGATGTAGTACAAGATGTTGTTGATACGGTTACAGGTCCGACAAATCCAGATACAACCACGCAAGTTCCAGCTGAAGAATCAGTAGGAACTACACCAGAAGTGCCAACTGCGGCAACAGAATAAATTGCCTGTGATATAATTTAAATATAAATTATTATCGTTTATTAATTATAAAATAAA
>CAJBHC010000051.1 GCA_903952785.1 uncultured bacterium
AGGCAATGCTGATGGAGGGCAAACAGCTCAACTGTTTGGATAGGGTATGTTAATGCCCCACGGCGTTAGCCTGGGGTGGTTTACTGAAAAAATAAAATTTCGCGAGGAGTTATTTACTCTCTCTCTCTCTCGTATCCGAGCACAGAAGACCGAGCGGGTTTTTGGCTAATATAAGTTTTTTCATTCATTTAATTTTCAATTAATTATTTCAATTATATCAAAAATAAAAATATCCACAACAAAAAGGATAATCAAACCACGCATGACTGTCTTAAATTTATCTTAAGATAGGCGGGTAAATATATATTAGCTATTCTCCGCGTATCTATATTTTCCCTCCTTATCTTTCTTAAAAAACTTACTGTTTTGCAGATTTACCAGTATTGTATTCTCCTTAACATATCTCTCTTTCAAAACCTTTTGTATGATTTCCTCTTTTGTTAGTGGTCCGTTCTTGTCCAGTACCTTCTTGATAACGTCCTTAACAACACCACTTAAATAGCCCCATTCACTCAAAGCATAAAGCCCTCTTCCAACAAGAACAAATCTCTTGTCTTTAATAAGCTCATTATGAGTTGTAGCGATGTGCGCCTTTTTATCGAATAATTTTTCAATTTGCTTTGCGATATCACGGAAGTGTATTGGTGAACCGTGCTTTCTCATAGCAAGAAAGGCATAGTCTCTGATTCCTTTTGTCCTAACATTTGAAGAATCCGCCTTACCCCATTCTCCAAGTGGATTTTTATCCAAATTTTTTGAAACTGATAACCATCTCTTTGCGATCTCCTCAGTTAGATATTTTTGATTTACATCTTGTAGGTGTTTCAAAAATTCTTGTAGCATTTCTGATTCTGGGATGAGAGATTCATCGTCAAGACTCTTATATAGCTTTCTAATAGCCTCGTGAACTTTTTTAGAAAGATTTTGATCAATACTCCACCTATGCTTGAATTCTGTATCCTCTTTTTCTTTCTTAAATTCTTCTCCAACAACCAACATAAAGTGAACATGATTTCTAGCTGACACATCTTTAGATAGAACTGACAAAAGATCATCCTCTGCAAGAAAGGCACCTAAGCCATCTAAAACTTCATGTAATTCATCAAAACTTGCTTTCTCTTGCTTGTATGCAGGAGACTTTCTTATGTTTTGAAGTGCTGCGTGCTCAATCTGACGAACGCGCTCACGAGTTATAGAATACTGCTCTCCGATGGCCTCAAGGGTCATCTTTTCACCATCTTTATCAAGTCCATAACGCTTAGTAACCACCAATTTTGCTCTATCTGTCAGAGAGGACAGGAGCTTCTTGGTGACGTTCTTTGGCTTGAAAGATAACACTATGTTTGTGGTAGACATTGCTTTTATTATTTTATTACTTATTTTTAGCACATTATCATTGTTTCGTCAAATGGGTTATGCACATTCCTACCTTATATCTTGAATTCTATCACATCCCCATCCTTAACTATATATTCCTTTCCTTCTGTTCTTACCAACCCCTTCTCTCTTGCAGCACCATATGATCCTGCACCTAATAGATCTTTCCAAAATACAATTTCAGCTCTAATAAACTTATCCTTGAAATCCGTATGAATCGCCATTCCGGCAACAGGCGCGGTTGATCCTTTTGCAATAGTCCAAGCTCTTGTCTCAACAACTCCAGTTGTAAAGTATGTCTCCAAGTCCAGTAGCTCATACCCTTTTTTAATCAACAAATCAACACCATCATCATGAGCCCCAAGCTCTTTTCTAAATATTATTTTATCCTCCCCTTCTAGGTCTTTTAATTCATGCTCAATTCCAGCATCAACTATTGTCCACTTAGCTTTTTGCTCGTCCAAGAATTTCATAAGTTCATTCCATCTCTCATCTTTTACTTCATCCAAATTCTTTCCGCCAGCTTTTTTGTTCAGAATGTACATTATCGGCTTCATACTCAAAAGGTGCAATCCTTGAACGATTTCTCTTTCCTCATCTGTTAATTCAATTGCTGACGCTAATTGCGCTTCCTCCAATGCGTGGGCAAGCTTTTGCAAAACTGCCTTCTCTGCAATAGCCAATTTATCCCCTCTCTTTGCACCACTCTCAACTCCAATGAGGCGCTTTGAAACAGTTTGTTGATCTGCCAAAATTAGCTCAAGGTTTATTACCTCAATATCGCGTTTTGGATTAATTGAACCATCAACATGAATTACATTCGCATCTTCAAAGATTCTAACAACCTCGGCTATTGCGTCAGTCTCTCTAATGTGAGCTAGGAACTTATTGCCTAGTCCTGATCCCTCAGATGCCCCCTTAACAAGACCCGCAATGTCCACAAATTCAATTGCAGCGGGTATTGTCTTTTGAGTCTTGGAAAACTCTGCTAGCTGGTATAAACGCTCGTCTGGGACAGGTACAACCCCGACAGAAGGGTCTATAGTACAAAAGGGATAATTCTCCGCAGGAACTGACTTTTTGGTCAATGCATTAAATAACGTTGATTTACCTACGTTTGGGAGGCCTACGATGCCTATACTAAGTTTTGCCATAATTCTTTAGATACTAGCACATTTATTAATGTTTTGGGAAATGATTGTCTTCTGTACTTTTTACCTCCCCACCACCACGCCTCTCGTCACCGATCCAAAATACCCCGCAGCTGGTGTAATCTTGTTCGCCCTCTGAAACCTAACAAGCGCAGCTTTTGTTGCAGGGCCAAAGGTGGTATTCTCTCTTCCTTTTGATCCAACACCCTTCTTGGATACTGGGAAGCCGTGAGTGTTGAGGAATTGTTGTAGGAGTTTAACATCTAATCCTTTCATGCCAAGCTTGAGATCTCGGGTGAAGGAGTATGTTGGGTTTGATGAATTTGTTGAAGGCGTTACAGAAACTTGAGGAAGTATATTTGAAGGAATAGTGATTCCATACTGCTTTGCTATCTCCCTTGCTAGAGTGTAGTTACCCATAGCAATTAGGTTGTTAACTTGGCTTTGTGTGCTGCCACCAGAAGAGGAGTGGGATGTTGGAGTAGTGGGTGTGGAAGAAGGGACT
>CAJBHC010000052.1 GCA_903952785.1 uncultured bacterium
AGGAAGTACCACTTTGCTCGAACCTTATGTTCATAGGATGCTTTTTGATTTTTGTTTGCCATATATGGTTAGATTACTGGATAGTTACCCTTTGTCACCCCAATCCATCCAGAATGTCACCCCATATGGTTAACTATACATCATATTGACTTTTTAAAATCAGGTCTGCTATAATAGCAACATGTAACCTCTTAAGTGAGGTCCCGAGGAGGCCACCCGCAAGGGCGGCCTCCGTTTTGTGTCTATTTTGCGAAAGATGCTAAAACCATTTTTACTCTTCTGAAGTCTTCCACCCCCATCTCTCCGATTTTCCTAATAAACCGCTTACTGCTAATAGATCTAATTTGTGACATATTCACCGTTTTAAGCTTATTTTCACTATTCACAAATGGAATGAAAAACCTACCTTCTTTTAATGTACTTGTAGTTGGGGCCACCAACATTCCCAAGGTATTAAATACTTTTATAACCACAACAGGTCTTTCAAATCTATGGTTTTTACCATTAATTTCAACACCAATATTTTGGCCTAAATTCACCCACCAAATATCCCTTACCTGAGGATACGAAAAGCTCTCAGACTTATGAATACTGATTTTTAGGTCATTCCACTCATTAAAAATTTCTGATATTTCATCTTGCATCACCGCAATTATAAAATATCGAACCAAAAGATATCATAAAGTTTTTATAAAGAATCGCCAAATAATTTATTGAATTTCCCCCTACTCCAAACACTCCGCCACAACCATCTCAAGTGGCAGGGTTGGTATTGCGCTCTTCCCTAATCTGCCGTGCGCAATCAAAAGCCTCTCCAAAATTATGGCAATCTTTTTTGGTGACTTAAGTGCAAGTCTCTCTGCATCCGTTGCACTTCCCTTTTCCTTTTCAAAATTAATCGCTTCACCTGGCATTCTAACTGTCCCGCTACTCATACTCAAAAGCAAAGTTTTTCTAACGCTCTCCAAAACAAGTTCAGTGAACAGTTTTACATCCCCTCCGTTATCGCGAACAATATCAAGTTGAGCTAAGGCAAGCACAGCGTCCCCCGTAATTATTCCCTTTGCAAAATTATTAACTACAACTGACTTTGGCGCACCAGTTATCTGCTCAGCTTCAACTAGAGTGATTTCTTTTTTATCACCCCCAGAAAGTGACAAAACCTTCTGCAACACACTGATCGTATCCCTAAATGATCCATCGCCCAAAAGCGCGATCAAGCTCCCCACCTCTTCTTCAATTTTAATTCCCTCTTTTTTTGCAATATCAATTGCAATCTTTTTCAAAGTTTCTACATTTGGCTTTTTGAATTGAAAAGTCTGACATCTTGAGATAACTGTCTCTGGCAGTTTCTGCATCTCAGTTGTAGCGAGAATAAAGATTACATGCTTTGGTGGCTCTTCCAGTGTCTTTAGGAATGCATTGAAAGCAGATTTTGAAAGCATGTGGACCTCATCCAAAATATAAACTTTGTAAGTTGAATCAAATGGAATCGTGTGAACAGATTCATTTAAATTTCTAATATCGTCAACACTAGTATTTGATGCGGCGTCAATTTCATATAAATCTTTATCAGTTGTTCCAAGCTCGCGTGCAAAAATTCTTGCAACACTAGTCTTTCCCGTTCCTCTTCCTCCACAGAAAAGATATGCATGGGCGATCTTTCCTGACTTGATGGAATCTTCTAAAACTGAAACAACATGTTCTTGCCCAATAACTTCTCCAAAGTTTGCTGGACGATACGTTCTGTATAACGATGAATGCACGGTGGGTGCGTGTATTGCGCTTGAGCTGCCGCCATTTATTCCCGCTCCGCTGTTGTTTGTGGTTTTTGAAGACATAAAGAGAGTATAACATTTATTTTGTGAGGCAAAAAGAAACCGCCAGCCGTTAGGCCGATGGCTTCGTCGGGTTACGGTGGCGGGAGTTGGGGTTGAATTATCGGGGATAGATCTGCCTGCCTCCAGACGCAAAGCATGTTTGCACCTCAATAGTGGCTCGGACTTCCAAACCCAAATGCAGATTAGACGCTCGTTTTTGATAAAAATCCTAGCACCACCTCCCTCACCTCCTCCGCATTATTTGTCTCCATCAATTCTGCTCGCAACTCCTTTGCACCATCAAAGCCATTAACATAGGCTTTGAAATGTTTTTTCATTACAGCAAAGTTTTTTATTCCCCCAAGCTCATCTTGAAATCTTTGAGTATGTTCTACCATTACTTTTAATTTTTCACGGAGCGTAGGTTCATTTTGTACAACGTCAAAATCACCGTCAGCGTTCCTTATGATAGGTTTTTGTAAAGCAGAAAAAAGCCATGGATTGCCAAATATTCCCCTGCCAATCATTACACCATCTGCACCTGACTCTTCCGCTTTTTTGTAAGCATCAGCAACTGATGTAACATCTCCATTTCCAAAAATTAAAGTGTGTTGTTTATCTGCCACAATCAAGTCCTTTTGAAATTCATTTCTTATTTCCACCGCTCTTTTTACATAATTCCAATCAGCGGGAACTTTGGACATTTCTTTTCTTGTGCGAGCGTGAATTGTAACAACTGCAGGGCTAGCTTCCAGAATATTTCTGAGCCACAAATCAAGTTCATCTTTATTGTACCCAACTCTGGTCTTGACTGTTATTGGAATATTTGGCGCACCACGCTTAGCTGCAAAAATAATTTCTTTAGCAAGCTTCGGGTTCTTCATCATTGAAGCTCCAGCTTTTTGTCTTTCTATACTCTTATCAGGACAACCCATATTCAAATCAATTCCATCGTATCCAAGATCTGCAACAATTTTGCACGCTTCTTCCATATATTTAGGATTTGAACCAAACAGTTGTGCAACAATTGGATGCTCCAAATTTTTATCGAATTTTAAATCCGCTAAAAGTTTTTTCATTCCATCTGGATTTGCACGAACGAGTCCATCGGCGGAAACGAATTCAGTCCAGAGAACATCCGGCTTACCATATTTATTTATGACATATCTAAATGCGCAATCTGTTACATCCGCCATCGGCGCAAGAACACAAATTGGTCTTCCAATATTTTTTTTAGCTTCATGTCCGCCATTTTCAGATCCTCCACCCTCATGTTTAATTGTTCTACACTTATTATCTAAATCACTCCAAAAGCCAAGCTGTGGTTCAATAGCAACTTTTGCAGTTTTAGCTTTTAGAAAATATTTAAATAGGTCTAATAGATTCATATCTTGTTAAATTTCCGTTTTGTTTTGTTTTGATATTGTATCAAATTTTTAGATAAACGATAGGGCGCGGCGGGGGTTTCCCCCGCCGCGCCCGAGGCGACTCAACCGAACTCACACTCAAACGCAGCTCTTGCAATTTCATGTGGCTCGATAACTTTGTTCGCTCCAGCGCGGAGCAATTGATTACTTACGGATTCTCGTAGTCGTTGATCACCAGCAAACGAAGCATGCAGAACGCCAATCGGGAAGATACCACCCCCTTTCCCCGCACGCATGTCATCAACAGTATCACCGAAGAAACAAAATGGATTTGGGCGACCATTACTAAATTGACGATAGTGATACTTAGCCAGTGTCTTTAAAACCTTAGCCTTATCAGCACTACTATTAACAACAATTGACAAAATATCGTCCAAGCCAGTTTGCCGTTCGAGTATATCTCTAACAGGATGAACGCGGTTGAGTGTAACCACGACCAACTGCCGATGTTGACTCAGTTGTCTGAGAGCATCAGCGACGCCATCATATAATTGAATTGGTCGATTCTCCTCCATCTGAAGCACCCTTTCCCTGATTTTGCCCCAGAGATAATCTTCAGTAAAATGTCTGGAAACACCTCGCCTATGGAACCAATCACCTCTAACGGAGACCCCGTGAGAAAGGTCGGCAATACTTGGAAAAACACCCGCACCATCTGAATGCGCACTAATCACTTCACAAAATGCAGTATGGAAATTAGGGAAACTGTCGACCAAAGTCCCATCAAGGTCGAGAGCCGCAAGACCGTCAACACCTGCTCTGAAAATAAGGTGTAGGGTTTCCGCAATAATTCCATGCTTCTTTTGGGACAATGTTATCTTCGTAGGCCGTGTCCCCTGGCCTTTTCTAGCTGTATTTGTTGACATAAATCGAATGAACCTTTGTTATAGGTTCGCTTTCCAGAAACCAGCATACTACATTCAAAGTTATGATACAATGGTTGGATACAAATTATAAGAAAAATTTAAACAGAGGTAAAACCTCTATAAATATCAAAAAAATGTCAAAACCAGTATCAAAATCAGTTAAGTCAAAATCGGCCGCTAAATCATCAGCAAAGCCGGCTCAGAAACCAGTATCAACCACACCTGCAATTTCAAAAATTGTTGGGAGAGAAATTCTAGACTCTCGCGGAAATCCGACAGTTGAGGTTGATGTTTATTTGAAAGACGGTGCGTTTGGAAGATCAGCTGTTCCATCGGGTGCATCAACTGGATCATATGAGGCAATAGAGCTTCGCGATGGAGATAAAAAAAGATACGGAGGAAAAGGAGTTTTGAAAGCCGTGGAGAATGTAAACACAACACTTAAGAAAGCACTTGTTGGAAAATCTTTTACACAAGAGACATTAGACAGAACAATGATTGCACTAGATGGCACACCCAACAAAGCAAAGCTTGGTGCTAATGCAATTCTCGGAATCTCTATGGCCTTTGCACACGCTGTAGCAAATTCACAACAAAAACCACTTTATAAATATTTTGCAGGCATCGCAAAAACAGGAAAGCCTATGACACTTCCTGTGCCCATGATGAATATTCTAAATGGTGGAAAGCACGCAGAGAAATCAACTGACCTCCAAGAATTCATGGTGATGCCAGTTGGTGCAAAGAGTTGGACTGATGCCCTTAGAATGGGAGCTGAAGTTTTCCACGCATTAAAGAAAATTTTGCACGATAAAGGTTTTGGAACAACAGTTGGAGATGAGGGCGGATTTGCTCCATCGTTAGGAAATAATGAAGGCGCATTAATTATAATTCTGGAAGCAATTAAAGCTGCAGGATATAAGGCTGGAACAGACATCAAGATTGCAATTGACGGTGCGGCTTCAGAATTATACAAGGATGGACTATATGATCTAACTAGTGAGGGTAAAAAACTTACAAGCGAGCAAATGGTAGAGCTATACGGTTCATGGTTAAAGAAATACCCTATCGCATCAATTGAGGATGGTTTTGCAGAAGATGATTGGGATGGATATGTAAGTCTAACAAAGAAGTTTGGAAGCAAATTACAAATTGTTGGCGATGATCTATTCGTTACAAATATTGAACGCCTACAAACTGGAATTGAAAAAAAGGCTGGAAACTCTATTTTGATTAAGCTTAATCAAATTGGAACAGTAACTGAGACAATTGACGCAATTAAAATGGCACACAAAGCAGGGATGACTGCTGTTGTATCACACCGTTCAGGTGAGACAGAAGATGTTACAATTTCCCACTTTGTTGTTGGACTTGGATGCGGACAAATCAAAACAGGTTCACTTTGTAGAACTGACAGAGTTGCAAAGTATAATGAGCTTCTAAGAATTGAGGAGGATTTGGGATCAAAAGCAGTTTATTATAAATTTTAAAAAAATATGGATATGCAAACTCAATCACAACATATAGATCAAGACCCGGATTTTGAAACAACAGAAACTGACGGTGCGCCTGTTACAAACAGACATCACTTAAGAAAACCTGTTGTATTAATAGTGCTTGATGGTTGGGGCCACAGAGAAGATAACAAGGATAATGCGCTCGCATCTGCCAACACACCAAAATTCCGAGAATTTTGGAATAGCTACCCACACACCTTGCTTGACGCCAGCGGTCTTGCCGTTGGACTACCTGAAGGACAAATGGGAAATAGTGAAATTGGTCACACAACAATTGGGGCAGGACGTGCAATGGACACTGATTTAGTTAGAATCAAAAAATCCATTATCTCAGGTGAATACAACACACTTCCACCATTTATTGAATTATTTAATCATGTCAAAGAACATGATAGCACTCTCCATGTTATGGGACTACTTAGCGATGGAGGCATTCACTCGCACCAAGATCATCTTTTTGCATTTATTAAAGCTGCAAAAAGCGCAGGCGTTAAAAAGCTTGCTGTCCATGTTTTTACTGATGGAAGAGATACTCCACCACAAAGCGCAGCAAAATATGTTGAAGAATTAGAGACTGTTCTTAAAGAAACTGGACTTGGTCATATCGCAACAATTTCTGGAAGATATTATGCGATGGATAGAGACAACAACGCAGAGAGAACAGATAAAGCAGAAGATGCAATTTTTAGCGGAATAGGTCATGATTGTGAAATAGAACCAACGGAGTATCTTGAAGGACTGTATAAAGAAGGAAAGATAGATGAGTTGTTAGAGCCAATCGTATGCAAAAATACAATTGATGGAGTGGAAATTTTTGGCACCCCAACAAAAGAAAATGACGCAATTTTCTTCTTTAACTTTAGAGCGGATCGCGCTAGACAACTAACAAGAGACATTCTTGCAAAAGCAAAAGCCATGAATTGGAAATTTGCAGGAATGACTTCTTATGGCGATGAGTTCCACTACCCCATCGTCTTCCCTTCTCTTTTAATTGAAACAACCCTTGCAAAAGAAATCTCAGAGGGTGGATTTACTCAAGCTCACATTGCGGAAACTGAGAAATTCCCTCACGCAACATATTTTCTAAATGGTGGAGTTGAGAAACCATATCCTGGAGAATCTCATATCCTTTTGGCAAGCCATAAAGATGTTGCAACGCATGATTTGGCACCAAAGATGCGCGCTGAAGGAATTGCCGATAAGGCAATAGAACAAATTGAAGCTGGAACTGATTTTATTTTCATCAACTTTGCAAATGCGGATATGGTTGGCCATACCGCAAATGTTCCTGCAATAATTGAATCGGTTGAGGAAGCTGATAAGCAACTGGGAAGAGTTGTTGGATC
The DNA here is from genome assembly GCA_903952785.1 of uncultured bacterium. GTDB lineage: Bacteria > Patescibacteriota > Minisyncoccia > Phycocordibacterales > CAIZLB01 > CAIJKW01. Next base: position 6,977 of record CAJBHC010000052.1, read on the forward strand.
AACAATCGCACACGGTGGAGTTGCATTCATAACGGCGGACCATGGCAATGCGGAATTAAATGTTGATCAAACAACTGGGAACAAACATACATCGCACACAACAAATCTTGTTCCGATGATTGTAACAGACACCGCAATTAAATTAAGAAAGGAAGGAAATTCAGCAAATCCTGAAAACTTTGGAGTTCCAACCCTTGCTGATATCGCACCAACAATCTTTGATGAAATGCAAATCAGAAAGCCAAATTTTATGACTGGTGAGAGCTTGATCGTGAAGTAGGTTTACACTGTTACTAATCAAAAACAAGGTTGGACAGTTAGTTTATTATGAATAAAACCAACTAACGACCAACCTCCGTTCCAAAATTTTATCCATTTATTTTGTGCCACCAGCAGGAATCGAACCCACATCAATCCCTTAGGACGGGACTGTTCTATCCATTGAACTATGGCGGCTATCGTGTAAATACGCGTATCCGTCCGCCGCCCTTATTGCAATAAATGCAAACGGCACGTATTCACACATCTCATATTTTTATTTAACTTAGATCATATCTACTTTTTCTCACACTATTCAAGTATACCCATCCACAGAACTCTACCTGCTCTCTATTCCCAACAACTCCACATCAAATATCAAAGTTGCATTTGGCGGAATCATATACCCTCCCTGGCCATCTGATATCCCATTACTACCATAGGCTTTTTCTCCAGGGATGACTAAATGCTTCTTTTCTCCAATTTTCATTCCAACCATCCCCTCGTCCCATCCCCTGATAACTTGTCCGATTCCAACCACAAATTCAAATGGCTTACCCCTGTCAACTGAGCTATCAAACTTTGTTCCATTTTCAAGCGTACCAACATAATGAACTGTTAATTTATCTCCTGCTTTTGAAATTTTTTCTGTATCCATTTTTTTAATTATATTATTATTAATGCATGATACAACATCAGCCCCCACGGAAGATGTAGCTGTTGATGTTGATGTTCCATCTACAGTATTGACATTATTATTCAATACCGGTCCTTTGTCTGAATCATAATTCACAATATATACCGCTAGCAAAATTATAGCTATTACGATAATTACATATAAGACTTTTTTCATAAATTATTTTTTGATTAAATTAAACCTTGGTTAAATTCTATTAATTGTCTCCACTCTTTACTAAATTTTAATACCAACTTTTTTTGCAATAATCCCCTTATCAAAACCGATTACAACCGAACCGTCAATATCTATTACCGGCACACCCATCTGACCCGTCTTCTGTACCATCTCCTTACGTTTTTCTAAATCTGATGCTACGTTATATTCTTCAAATGGCAGATTATTTTCTTTAAAAAATTCTTTGGCCATGACGCAAAAGGTACATGACGGTGTGCTGTAAATCATTATTTTCATAGATTCACATTATATACCACTAAGGCTTTTTCTTGAAGACCCCAACAACACCATTCCACAGTTTTTTAATAACGCTAGGCTCTTCTGGAGCAGGGGCTTGAATTTCTTTATCCACAACCAATATTACCCCCTCCCCCGGACGAACTACGTCAAATTTTGATCTAATTTCCTTCTCCAATCCTTCATTGGTATTTAATTCATTAACTTTATCTGTAAGGTTCTTGTGTCTTTCTTCTAATTCAGCTCTCTTTACCTCAACTAATTTCACCTCCTCACTGCTGGTAATTTGCTTGGCTGAAATACTAGCCAAGCCCTTACCGGCAACAACAATCAACATGAACAGCAGAAAAAGAACCCATTTTGAGTATCTTTTTTTATTCTGATTGTTATCATGTTGAAATTCTTTCATTAACTGGTATATTATAGACTATATGTTTCTAAATCCAAAACACCAAAAGAAAGTAAGAGTCATTTGGACTGTAATTTGTGTATTAATTATAGTTTCAATGATCTTGCTTTATATACCTGCATTATCTAGAGGTCTATAGTATTAAGGCTTATACAATCATAATTGTTAAGAATTATGATATTTTTCAATTATATCATTGGGTAAACCAATCTCTTTTATTGTTCCTTGATCTAACCACAAAACTTTGTTGCAATACCTCTTGAGTACCAACAAGTCATGACTTACCAAAATAACCGCCGCTCCTCCTTTAATTAAATCCTCCATCTTCTGTGTTGCTTTTTCTTGAAAATCAGCGTCACCCCCAGCGGAAAGTACTTCGTCAATTAGTAAGACATCAGGATTGTGATGATTAACACAATTAATCATAATGGAAAAGTTTAGACGAGAAAGCATTCCGGTTGAAAATTGATAGACCTTCATATCTACGTGATCTCGGAGGCCTGAGAAATCAACAATATCATCAAACTTTTTTCTAATATCCTTTTGGCTAAGTCCAAGAACTGAGCCCATTAGATAAATATTTTCTCGCATTGTAAGCTTTGCGACAATTCCCTGTTCCATGCCAGTTAAATATACTACACTACCATGTGTTTTAATGACCCCAGAACTTGGTTTATAAATTTCAGCAATTAATCTAAGTAAGCTACTTTTTCCGGCTCCGTTTTTTCCAATAATTCCCAAGACCTCGCTAGAGTAGACATCAAAAGAAATATTATCAGCTACTACAATTTCTTTTTTTTCTTTTTTAAAAGTTACAAAATTTATAAATATAGAAAGAGCACCTATACTTGATTTACAGTCTGCACTAAATCTCTTTGAAAGATTCTTAACTTCTATTCTTTTTATAATTTCTTTTGTCATAATATTTTCCTTTTTTAATATTTTCCGCCCCCCCCCGATCAACTACAAAGCTACAATCTCTCAGCCAACTTGCTTTTATTTTTTTCAAATATATACAGGCCAATCGCAAAGACGAGGATACTTGAAACTAGGGCTAATATAAATGTTCTTATCTCTACTATCCTATGAAATATAATCAAATCTCTTGCGATGTTAATGAAATGATACATCGGGTTTAACATGCTTGCGGTATGCACCAAGCTGTTAGTTGGTATTATATAAAAGATTGGTGTAACAAACCAAAGTAGTCTTGTAAATACCGCCCAAACGTTTTTTAAATCAACAACGTAAACGCTAAAGACTGATAACATAAATGAAACTCCGATTATAAAAAGACTGAAGAAAAATAAGACTATTGGGTAGAAAACGAACCACAGGATATTCATCTTCAAAAATATTCCAAGCGCTACCACAAGTACAAATTCAAAGGAGTGGGAAAACAAAAATTGCATTACACCGGAAATGACAAAAACTTCAGAATTTATTTTTATCGATTTTAAAAAACTACCATTATTAATTATTGTCTGAGCTGAATAATTGGTGGTGGCCGTAAAGAAGTTAAACATTATGAGTCCAATAAAAAGATAGATTGGGTAATATGGTATTGTGTTTTGCGCCAATATTCCACCAACGACCAAAAGTACTGCAAAGGATACAATAGGCTCAAGAAGATACCAAAATATACCCAAATAGCTCCCCTCGTTTCTGAGTTTAAAATTAGTCTTTGCCAGCTGAAAGCTTAATCCTAGGATGTTTTGTATTTTGTGCTTCATATTTTTTTGGGGTCAGGCCCCGTGCAAAAATAGTTTTATGTGTTGTAATGATATGTTTAAATATTATGACACATTTTTTGCCCTCTGCACGGGGCCTGACC
>CAJBHC010000053.1 GCA_903952785.1 uncultured bacterium
GGCATGAGCGTCAGCGCCTCAATTATCACCAACAATAAACAAAATATTATTGTTGTGCCAAACAGTGCAATTAAAAGCAATGGTGGGGTAAAATATGTGGAGTTGTTCAGTAGTAGCATTGCTACAACTTCAATTACTGTTGCGGTGAATGAAATTCCTGTCAAACAGCAAGTTGAAACTGGATTATCAAACGATACAGAAACTGAAATTGTAAGCGGACTAATTGTTGGCGATAGAATTGCGACAAAGACATCCAAATCAAATGCGGTAACCACAGCCCCTAAAGCCGCCTCCCCTAGCCTATTTGGTGGAGGTGGAACAAGAAGCATGGGAAGATAATCATTGCTGGACGCGCGGAAGCGCGGCACTAAAATATAAAAAAATGATCGAAGTAAAAAACATCACAAAACTATATGATCCTGAAGGAAATTCATTCCTTGCTCTTGATGGCGTCAGCTTCACCATCAAAGATGGGGAGTTTGTGGCAATAATGGGGCCATCAGGATCTGGAAAATCAACTCTGATGCATATTCTTGGTGCGCTTGATACTCCAACATCGGGAACATATTTCTTGGATGGAAAAGACGTGTCTTCTCTCTCGGATGATGAGCTGGCAGACATCAGGAGAGATAAGATTGGGTTTGTATTTCAATCGTTCAACCTTCTACCAAGAAGCACCGTGCTACGCAATGTGATGCTTCCCTTAATATACTCTGGAGTTGGCGAGGTAGAGCGCGATAGACGCGCCAGAGAGGCTCTACACGCCTCAGGGCTCGATGAAACACACTTCACTCACCTATCCAATCAACTCTCTGGTGGACAGATTCAGCGTGTGGCAATTTCTCGTGCGCTTGTGAATAATCCAAGTCTGATTTTGGCCGATGAGCCAACCGGAAACCTAGATAGCAAGACTGGAGAAATTGTTTTGGGAACATTTCAAAAACTGAACGAAGAATTTGGCAGGACGATTATTTTAATCACCCATGAACCAGACGTTGCAGAGCACGCGGATAGAATAATTGTTATAAGAGATGGAAAGATAACTGAAGATAGCAAGAATCACAAGAAGAAAGATGCTGTGCATGAGTTGGCAAAAATAGAATCGTTAAAAAAATAAACTGCGATAGGCTGGGTCTTCCCCGCCATCGAAAAAAATAAACTTACATGACCATATTTGATATATTACACGAAACATATTCTGCAATCTTCGCAAACAAAGTGCGCTCAGGGCTTACCATGCTTGGAATTGTAATTGGAATTAGCTCCGTGATTGCCATGCTCTCCATTGGACAAGGTGCGCAGAACTCTATTCAATCTAGCATTCAATCAATTGGATCTAACCTAGTTCTAATCACTCCTGGTGCACAGCGTGGTCCTGGCGTTCAGGTCAGCGCCGGAAGAGGAAGCGCAAAGACATTAACAATGAGTGACGTTGACGCAATCAAAGCTGAAGTTACAAATATCAAAGCTATTGCGCCGGAAGTTTCTGGAAGATATCAAGTTACCGCTTCTGGACAAAACACAAATACAACGGTTACCGGTACTGTTCCAGATTATCAATCTGTTAGAAATGTTTCTGTAGCAGAAGGAACTTTTATAACAGAACAAAATTTGCAAGCAGGAAGTAAGGTTGCTGTGATTGGGCCAAATGTTCGCGATGACCTATACGGCGAAGGAGCGGATGTGATTGGTAAAAAGATTAGAATTAATAAAATTGATTTTACAATTATTGGCATCACTGTAGCAAAAGGTGGAACGGGATTTGGTAGTCAGGATGATTTGATTTGGGTACCAATTACAACGGCACAGAGAATGCTCTCGGGGGACGAATACGTCACAACAATTAGCGTTCAAGCACCTGATGCGGATTCTACAACTGATATTCAAATGCAAATTACAGATCTTTTGACATTGAAGCATAATATTAAAAATGGAGTACTTGATTTTAGTGTTCTTAATCAAGCAGATATTGCCGCAACAGCAACAAGTATTACTCAAATTTTTACAATCCTACTTGGATCTGTTGCGGGAATTTCCTTGGTGGTTGGAGGTATCGGAATCATGAACATGATGCTTACAACTGTGACGGAGAGAACTAGGGAAATAGGACTCAGAAAAGCGATTGGTGCAAAAAAGAGAGATATTAGTTTACAATTTTTAATTGAAGCGATGATGCTCACCTTCATTGGTGGAGCGATTGGAATAATTCTGGGGTGGCTCATATCCTTTGGGATAAATTATTCGGGGCTGATTGCAACGCAAGTTTCGTGGTTCTCTATAATTCTCTCTTTCACCGTTTCTGCTTTTATCGGAATCGTCTTTGGATATTATCCAGCAAGGCGTGCGGCGGGATTGAATCCAATAGATGCGCTGAAGTATGAATAGAGGGGTCAGGCGATTTTTAAGCGTAAAAATCGCGTCGAAATCACCATATTTCGACGTAAAACAATAATTACAAATATATAATAAAAAATAAAAACATGAAGAAAAAACAAATAATAATAGCAATAATAGTTTTGGTTTTAGTTGAAGGAATATCATTTTATTCAGGATATAAGACTGGTCAAAGTAGTAGAATCGTAAAAGGCGCAAATGGACAAATGTTTGGTCAAAATGGCGTAGGTGGTATAATGGGTCAAAATGGAAATATCAGAAGTGGAAGACCGGGACAAGGCGGAGGAAACTCAATGACACTTGTTAGCGGAGAGGTGTTAAGTAAAGACGCAACAAGTATTACACTTAAGTTACGCGATGGAGGATCTAAAATAATTTTTGTGGCAACAAGTACATCTGTTCAAAAAACAGTTGGTGGAACAGTAAATGACCTTGTAGTTGGAAATCAAATCACAGCAAGTGGTCCAGCGAACGCCGATGGGAGTATTAATGCGGTGACAATTAATCAAAGGCCTGCAGGAGCAAGTTTTGGAGGTGGAGTTGGCACACCACAGGGAGTGAGAAATTAGATTGGGAATCTTTGAAAAATAATTAATCAAAAATCAAACCACCGGCTCCGTACGCGGTGGTCTTTTGATTGGTCGGGTTTGCCCGGCCGGGTTGGTTGATTATTGATAAGTGAAAGACCTTTTCGGAGAGTTCTACTGAGCGGGCATGGAGTGTTGCTAGAGGGCCACAGTGGATTCTTCCCACGCACAGCTACGGTCAACAACGATGCCGAAGAGACGATCCTCTTCCTCAATGTTGGCAACATACTCGCCGAGCCATTCAAGTTCCGAAAGAGTTGAAGCTCTAGGAAGAATGTGTGCATACCCCCTGAATAGCTCCGTTGTGGGGTTGCAACGAACAATACATCCAATAGCCCCATAAACACTGACGCTCTCCGCCCCAAACGAGACAACACCTCTAGTGACGGGAATGTATTTCTGTTGAGCATCGATCTTGCAAAGCTTGGCCTTGAGTAAGGGTGTACCCGCAACACCCTTAACGACAACATAGTATTCGTGTGGAATCATGATTCTGAATTGGTTTGAGTTGGCTGAACGCCAGAGAACCCCCCTGAAAGTCCGAGGGTAGTATCTAACATTTGGCCAGATTCGTCAATGGCATCAAACTAGAAATGGCGAACTAAGAAATCTCCCTGTCTATCCACAACATTTTGTGCCCTCTCTTAAATCCAAATTTTTCAAGATAAGTTGCAAATCCATCTTTATCTACCGCATTCACACAACCCATTACATATGCGTAGCCTTTTTCTTTTATCTGTTTTAGACCCTCTTCAATCAAACTAGATCCTACTCCAGATTTTCTCATTTCAGGAACTACATAAAGATTCTCCCAAGTAACTTTTTTAGTTGGTATATGCATAGCATATAGAGAAAATCCGACAATTACTCCGTTGCATTCAGCGACGATACATACATCGTCCTTACTTTGGCAACATGCAGTAAGTTGATCTTCTGACCAAAACGATTGGTGTTCAAAGGTGAATTCTTGTTGGTCTTTTCCGAGGGAAAGTATGGATGGAATTATACTCGCTGAATATTTTTATACTAATTATTAATGTTACTGAACTTTTCATAGCTCAAATACAATGCGAAAGCTTCCAAAAATATCATTACAATACGGACATACGGTAACTCGACAAAAGGTCTAACTGGGGAAGATTTTACAATATATTCTGCAATATTTTTTTCCATAAATATCGAAATTGTTGCTTCTTGAAAATATCTGCAACTTGGGCCAGCAGGTAAATATTTTTTATTAAATTCCTTACTCCAATAAAATGCAATAGTTAAAATAAAAATGCCGACAAATATTATTATCAATATATTTTTCACGAAATAAGTATCTCATGCATGATATTTTGATTACCATATAGAAATTATTATCTAAATAATATGGCTTAAAACAATATTAATTATTATATACAAATAACTAAAATTGGTCATTTGTATATTTCATTGATATACTAAAACTATGATTAATCAACTTGAATTATCATCATGTGAAAGAAAAATCCTCCTCTCCC
>CAJBHC010000054.1 GCA_903952785.1 uncultured bacterium
ACGGCTTCCCAGTATCAAAGAAGGGAGTTGGATCAAAAGGAAGAGAGAATACAACCTTTGGCCCTGCAACAAAAGCTGCACTTGTTAGGTTTCAGAGGGCGAACAAGATTGTACCAGCTGTGGGGTATTTTGGATCGGTGACGAGAGGGGTGGTGGGGAGGTAAAAATTGCAGAAGATAATAATATCGAATGTTTGTAGAACCCAAAAAATTTGCCAATATTACCCCCTTATGATAGACTCATCTTCACATATGTCATCACATGCAGATAAAAAAAGCCCAGTAATTGACGCCATGTTTAAAGCAGGCGCTCATTATGGTTTTACAAAAACAAGACGTCATCCAAGCGTTAAACCCTTTATTTTTGGAGTTAAGAACCGTGTAGAAATCTTTGACCTTGAAAAGACAGAAATGGCACTAGAGAAGGCCCTAGAATTCGTTACCAAAGTTGCTGGAACTGGCAAGCAAATTGTGTTTGTTGGTGGGAAGAGTGAGGCAAAGGAAATCGTTAAAAAAGTTGCAGATAGTGCAAATCTTCCTTACGTTGCATCTCGTTGGGTTGGAGGAACTCTGACAAACTTTGAATCAATTAAGAAGCGTGTTGAGAAGCTACTTGACCTTACTCACAAAAGAGAGAAGGGTGAACTTACAAAGTACACAAAGCGTGAGAGATTAATGATTGATAGACAAATTGATAGATTGAATTTCCTATACTCAGGAATTGTTTCTATGAACACTCTCCCTGCAGCTCTATTTGTTATAGATTCAAAGAAAGAGCACATTGCAGTAGCTGAGGCTCGCGAGAAGAAAATCCCAGTTATTGCACTTACCGGATCAGATTGTGATGTTTCAATTATAAACTATCCAATACCTGCAAATGACTCATCAGTTGCAAGTATAGAATTCTTTGCAAGAAAGATTGCCGAGGCTTATACAGAAGGTAAAAGAGCCGTAGTTGCTCCAGTTGCAGCACCTACTCCTGCTCCAACTTTTGCTTCAACACTCTCTTCATCAACTTCCCGCCCATCAACAAGATAAGATTCTGACTGTGAATAACTCATTGGCTTATTATAAGTAATTTGATAAAATATACATTATGTCTACACAAATATCACTTGACCAAGTTAAAGAATTAAGAGACGAGACAGGGATCTCTATTATGCAATGTCGTAAGGCTCTAGAGGATGCCGGAGGAGACAAGGAGAAGGCTTTAATACTACTAAGAAAGAAGGGTGCTGAAATTTCAGCTAAGAAATCAGACAGATCTCTTGGCGCTGGTGTTATTGCATGTTATCTTCACTCTAATCACCTTATTGGATCAATGGTTGAATTATCTTGTGAGACAGACTTTGTTGCTAAAAATGAAGAATTTAAGCAATTGGCACATGATATTGCCATGCAAGTTTCTGCAACAAACCCTGAGTTTAGAACTATGGATGAAATAGTAGAGACTGACAAAGCAAAGGCAAAAGAAATCTTTGCAGAAGAGGTTGTGGGAAAGCCTGAAGAGCTTAAGGAGAAGATTCTGCAAGGTAAACTAGATGCGTACTTTAAAGAAAGAGTATTGCTAGATCAACCATTCATTAAAAATCAAGATCTTACAATAAGACAGTTAATTGACGGCTTTGTGCAAAAATTTGGAGAGAGAATAGAGGTTGCAAGATTCTCTCGTTTCAACGTTGGTAGATAAACATATGTTTTTCTTATATACAATTTGTGGTCTTTCTCTTTTAATCATGCTCGCCATGGTGATTACTAAGAACTTAGAAATCTCTGGAAGATTTCATATTAAATTCAGTAAAAATGAATGGGATTGGCTTATACTAAGAAAATATCATCTTGTTAGACACAACATTGTTCATATAAAAAGAGAATCTTTAGCTAATTTTTTCCATAAAACTGCGAAAGTTTTGGAGCTACTCTTTATTAAGTTAGCAAATAAGTTGGAAAAGAAGTTTTCTAAGCTGGGGGATATGATAAGGGGAAAGCAGGTTGCTAGAAACAGAGGTTCAGTTTCTTTCTTCCTGAAGAAGATTGAGGATCACAAGAATAATTTGTAATTATTGGGGCGTTATGCTATATTGTTCTTACTTAATTAACGGTAAAGGCTTGCTGATAGCCCTAAATTAAGAGAATTGAAAGCCTAAATATTTGCCGCTTTAGCTCAGTTGGTAGAGCAACTGTTTTGTAAACAGTAGGTCCCCAGTTCGAATCTGGGAAGCGGCTCCATATATAAAACAAAAAACACCCAACGTTTTAAAATAAAAGTGGGTGTTTTTTGTTCGATCGAAATTTATTTCTTGCCCGTTGTTTTTTGGGCGTTATGTCTTTTTGACTATTTGCCTACTGGGGTTAGTGTCGTTCCAACCCCCCTGAGTGTATCTATTGTCCCAACTGGGATTCCGGTTGGGGAAGGCGAGCACCCTGTTCCAACGTATATGAGACATGCGCCAGTACCTCTCACATAACCTCCCATGACGCTTTCTCCAATTGTTGGGTTGTAATTCATCTTGAGACTTGAAACTCCTGGTTGAAATATGACACTTAAGGGTATTTTTAAGCTTAAATCATATAGTGTTATCATATAATTTGCACTACATGGACAAGGTGTATTCATTGTAATTCTTCCTCCAAAATGACCCAATGCGACTTGGCTTGCGTTGCTGGCTAATGTTTCTCCGGCCTTGCTAGCAATATTGCCCAACAGAGCAGCGCCTCCAAGTATTGCAAGCATTCCCAGGCCGTCAGACGAGGAGTCCTTACTGTTGCTGATTGAGCTTCCTGTATTTGTTGTACTGTTTGTTGTGGTTTGTGCTGAAGCATACAAAACGTTTGCAGTGCTTGTTGAGGATGTTCCAATTGAAGAGGTGCTGATGGTTGTTGTTGCGTATGTCTGAATGAAGCCAGAATTATTTATAAAGTTTTCAATATTAGAAAAGTCTACGAAATTAGTTGAATAGTTGCTGTTATAGCTGTAGCCGTTGCCGGAATTACTATAGTTAGTGTTATTATAATTATTAGCACTATTTAGTAATGTATTATTTGCTAATGCACTATTTGCTTCAGTATAGAAAACTCTGGAGTGACTAAGTAGCCAATTTAGCTTTTGACGAGTTCCTTTGCCAACTATCCCTGTTGCATTCTTAATGCCCTGTGGATCAAGAATTTCAGACCTGTATACGGTTTGGAATCTCTTTACCGCAGATTCTGTTAGGGGGCCATATGCAGATGTAATCTCAATGAGTGCCATGTTTGGATTGTCAGTTAATGCTGTTCTTATATCAGAATTTAGAACCCACTTTAGATTTTGAACATCAGGCGTCACAGGGGTTCCTCTTTTTAAATTTTTATCAAATGTGAAGTTTTGAGGTAGTTGATTTAGTCTCCCTACAAAATTTCTTGTTTCAAAATTAAGACCATTGTAGGCTTCAAAATTGGTTGCGGAATTTACTTTTACAAAAGATGCGCCACATAAAATAACAATAAAAAAAGCAAGTACAGAAAAGTGGCTTTTTTTAGAAACATTTATATTCATGAAAAAATTATAGCACCCAATTGGGTATTTTGCTAAATCACCCTGAGATGTGTTATTTAGGCCGGTGCAGCTCTATCTAGATTATTTTATCTAAAATAGACTTTGAGCTTGTACTAGTGCTCGTTGCTTTATTCTTAACCTTTTCTTCCTCAGCTCGTTTTTTGTCTATGGCCTTAAGTTCTGGTATCAACTTCTTTAGTTCGTCATAAGTTCTAAATCCTGTGATTGTTTGATCATTGACAATTACAGCTGGCAACTTAGTTTCTGAAATCTTATTAACATCTCTTAGGGTGTTAAGTGCAGAAAGTTGTAGGTTTGTATCGAAGGAATAAATTCTAACTTCAGGATATGCTTCTCGGAGCTTTGTTAATACAAATCCCATGTTTACACATTGTGGGCAGACATCCTCGTTCCCATAGAAATATAAAATAAAGATTGGTCTGAACTGACATTTAACAGCTAGTCTTTGCATTAAAACATAGTCTTTAATCTGAAGTAGGGAATAGTACTTCTTAAGATAGGTTAGCTCTGGACTTCCTGCGCTTTGCTTGTTGGACTCCATATATGAGAGTTTTGTGGCTAATGAGTTGATTTCTTGTGACAATATGGTTCCATCTACATTTTTGCAAGAAACTTCTCCCAGAAGGTCAAATTGAGTCTCTGATGATAGGATATCAAGCGCAATCTGATCTTGAACTCCCTTAATATCAGCTTCCTTCTTGGAGCTTAGTAGGTTGTTTACCCCAAAAGCTGAAGCAAATATGAGGGCAGTAATAAAGAATGAAATAATGTATGTTTTCCAGTCAATAGGGTTTCTTATTGGTTTTTCGTTCATATATATGGTGTTTTTGTCTTGTTTTCAGCTATTATACTAGAATTATCGCCAAGATGCATCTTTTTTTCTTAGGGTGTTATAGACTGATGTGATCAGCCATAATGGAGATATTATGGAGTATAGGGTGATAAAATAGACAATGTCGATCATTTTTTTGTCATTCACACCAGTAAGTTTTTTGCCATACCAGATAGAGAAGATGACAAGTGATATTGTGATCAATCCAATGAACATCGGCGCTTGAATATTGTATAGCCACCAATCGAAACTGAATGCGTTAAAATTAAAGCTCCAGCCAATCACACTTATCTTCTTATACGTATCAATTATATTAAAGATTGATTTAATTAGTGTAAAACTTAAGAAGAAAATTGTGACGATAATTGAGTACATCGCAATAGGAAGTATTAACATTCCAAGATTTCCGTATTTTGGATTCAGAATCATCCTTCTATAATCTATTGCGTTTTGGATAAATCCACCAGTCCACCTTACTCTTTGCTTATATAATCTGTAAAGTGTTCGGGGTCCAACGGTGTAAACTACAGCTTTGTGTGCATTAACAATTTTGAAATGATTTTCTTGTAGACGAAGGGCCATTTCCAAATCTTCTGTGTTATGTGCGTGTTTATAATTTCCAACTTTAGAAAATACTTCTTTTCTAAATATAGAAAATGGTCCAGGGGTAACATATTGCGCATCAAGAAAGCCTAAAATTTTTCTGGTAAATACCCCCATGTTGTATTCAGCACTCTGCATGAGGCCTAATATATTGTCAGGATTTTGTATTTTTAACGATGGGGTAACGGCCCCCACATCTCTATCTTTAAAATAGGGGATGATGTGAAGTAGGGCATCAGCATCAACTTCTGAGTCTGCATCTAAACAGCCGATCATCTCTGTTGAACAGTTCGCAATACCGTAATTCAGTGCGGTATATTTTCCACCGTTCTCCTTTTGGTGTAAAAGAATTTGTGGATGATTATTATACTTTTTGACGATTTCCCAAGTGTTGTCCTTTGAGCCGTCGTCAACAATCATTATCTTCAGTTTTTCTTCAGGATAATTTAATTTGAGGAGTGATTGAATTGTCTTGTCTACGGTGTTTTGTTCATTAAATACAGGAACAAGAATTGTCACAGATGGATAGTCTGTGTTCTCGGCTTCTGTATCATTATGGCTCCGAAGTGCTGTTTCTCCTTTGATTTTCTTTCTGTTCTCAATCAATGTCACCATCAAGAAAACGCTAAAGAAGACAATAAGAAAAAGTGAGCTGTAATTGAAAAGTCCAACAATGTATTGCATAAATATGGGGTTTGGGGTGCCGTTTAGGCTAAAACCAGCCTTAATCAAAAGGTTTGGCTTTTGCCATCTTTTGTTCTATATAGTATAGCCGATTTAACGTTTTTTTCAATATGATATATACTAATAAAACTATGATAGATGCAAATACAAAGGCAGGTGAAGAGGGGGTTGGAGGCGCGCCGGTTGTGGTCTCTGCGGCGCCGGCGGAGAACACTGGTGGCCACCTTCACCCTATGACACAAACGATCAATGAAATTGTGAAGATTTTTTCTGAAATTGGATTCCAGGTTGCAGAAGGTCCTGAAATTGAGACTGAATTCAATAATTTCGATGCACTAAACGTCCCAAAGGATCACACTTCTCGTGATATGCAAGATACTTTTTGGTTAAAAGATGCAGGACTCGCAGGCGAGCGAATGCTTCCTCGTACTCACACCTCTCCTGTTCAGATTAGATTCATGCAATCCCATCAGCCGCCTTTTAGAATCATTGCTCCAGGAAAAGTTTTTAGAAACGAATCAACAGACGCTACACATGAAGCAGAATTCTTTCAAGTTGAAGGAATGTATATTGATAAGAATGTTTCTTTAGCAAATCTAAAATTTGTTCTTGAGTCATTTGTTAAAAAGTTTTTTGGAGAAGAAACAGAAATGCGATTTAGACCATCATATTTTCCTTTCGTAGAACCAGGATTTGAAATCGATATTAGATGGAAAGATAGATGGTTGGAAGTGTGTGGAGCGGGTTTGGTAAGACCTGAGGTAATGGAGGCTGGAGGAATTGATCCGAAGGACTGGTCTGGTTTTGCCTTTGGAATGGGCTTGGATAGAATGGTTATGCTTAAATATGGAATAGATGATATTAGAAATATGTATTCTGGAGACTTAAGATTTGTTAATCAGTTTTAAGGGTCATGAGGGGTCAGGCCCCATGCGAGTTATGAAAAACGTGTTGTGATATTAATAAACTACACAACAAAAAAACACCTTCTGCACGGGGCCTGACCCCAACAAGATTATAAAATAAAAATACTAAAATGCTTATCTCACAAAATTGGTTAAAGAAATATTTTACAGACGATGCCAGAAGTTTGCCCGATGCGAAGACAATAGAGAATACCTTCACAATGGGTATTTTTGAAGTTGAAGGGGTTGAGAATGTTATCACTGGAATGGAGAATGTAAGTGATACAGTATATGACATAAAAGTTCTACCTGACCGTGCACATTATTGTTACTCTCATAGATATGTTGTGCAAGAGTTGGGGGCGCTTTTAAATATTCCAGCCAATCTTCCAGTTTATGATCCAGCAAAAATTGCATCGCAAATTGATAGTGGTCTAATTGTTAATGTGAATGTGGCAGAAGATAAAGTTGTAGAAGAGAAGAATAGATTTGTTTGCCCAAGATATATGGCAAGAAGAGTAGAGGGGGTGGAGGCGATTGCATCACCCTTATGGCTTAAAACGGCATTAGAAGCATTGGGTCAAAAATCAATTAATGTTTTAGTTGATTTAACTAACTATATAATGCTAGAAACTGGCCAGCCACTTCACGCATTTGATGCAGATAAGGTGGAGGGTGATATTAATGTCAGGTACGCAAAGGAAGGTGAAATTATAGTTCTACTTGACGGAACGGAAGTTGCGCTCACATCTCATATCTTAGTTATCGCCGATGAAAAAGACGCCCTTGCAATTGCTGGAGTTAAGGGTGGAAAAAAAGCTGAGGTCACAGCAGAGACCAAGAGAATTATTATTGAGTCTGCTAACTTTGACAGTGTATCAGTTAGAAAAACTTCTCAAAAAGTTGGAATAAAGAATGAATCGTCAAAGAGATACGAGAATAAGGTTACCCCTGAGAGAACACAGCTTGCGATGAATGCAATTTCTGAATCTATAGCAACAATATTTCCTTCAGCAAAATTTGGAAATATTACTGATATTTATCTAGGTAAGCCGGAGACTAAGCGGTTTGATGTGTCAGTTAAATTCATTAATGACGCCATTGGACTTAAGGAGGGAATTGGCGCTGATAAAATAATCGATATACTTCTAAGATGCGATATTAAAGCTGAGGCTACTTCAAATGACAATCTAACCATTCACGTTCCTGAGTATAGACTGGATCTAGAAATTGGGTATGACATTGTTGATGAAGTCGGACGCATTCTAAACTACATGAATCTTGTGCCAGTTCCGTTGCAAGCGGAGGATAATCGCCCGGTACTTAAGAACTTTTACTACATGAACGCACTCCGTAAGGTTTTTCAAGGTGCTGGATTTTCCGAGGTCTATACTCATTCGTTAAAAGAGAATGGCGATGTTGAAATTTTAAATCCATTAAACATTGAAAGGGGATTCATGAGGAATACTATTGGTGAAGGATTGATTAAAAATCTAGAGCACAATCTCCGATATGTAGATTTACTCGGGCTTGATGCTGTTAAGATATATGAGATAGGTACAATCTTTGGTGGTAAAGTAGAGAGACCGTCTTTGGCTTTTGGAATTGCAAATGCAAAGAAAGTTAAGGGATATAATTTTGAAGCGGAGGCTGAGAAGGTTTTCAATCAAATTTTGAGTAGTGAGTACTTTGTTGGAACCTCACTTGATTTGAATATATTAAAATCATCTGCAAAATTTACTGAAGCAAATATTGGAACGGGTGGAGTGAATGTTGTTGGAAATGTTTGTGAAATAGAACTTCAAAAAATAATTGAGGTTCTCCCTGATCCAAAAAGCGATATCTATTTTGAAACTCCAAAATTAATTAAATATAAAAAATATTCTCAATATCCATTCATGGTTAGAGATATATCAGTATTCGTTCCAGGAGAAGCAATTCAAGCAGAGGCCGTGAAATCTATAATTACAAAGAACGGAACGGAGCTGCTAAATAGTGTTAGATTGTTTGATGTCTATACAAAAAATAAGGAGGGTGAGCCTGTTAAAACTTCTTATGCACTAAGGCTTGTATTTCAATCAGACGATAGAACTCTTACCGATGATGAAGTGACTCAAATAATGCAAAATATTACGACGGAGATGAATGGTGTGGAGGGATGGGAGGTGAGGTAGGGCGATTGGTATTGGTGGTTATTATGACTAAATTCTTAAATAAAAAAGCCCCCCACACCGTCTGTCACGTTACGGTGGGGGGGTTCTTAGGTTTGGTTGACAAAAGCCGATTTACTATTCGCGGGGAGGGAAGATGGCGCAGTTGCTGACGATAATCTTGAGATACAGTCTGCTGGAAACATGCATAAACGTCTCTTCCAGTCCGTATTGGTCACGGATTTGATAGTCAGGAAGATGCAGAAATTCTGCATCTTCCCTGAGTACTTTCAAAAGACGATCGGAGTCCTCCTTGTTTCTGACTCGCCAGCATTCAGGTTCGGGCGAACCCTTTGGAACAATCTTGATCCGCCAGTTGTTCCGGTAAAGGTAGGCAGCATTCGGCTCGGCCTTACGTTGCCCCAGTTGAAAACCTTGTCGTATAAGCCAGTTGATTTCCACTGAAATGAGGCCGTCGACTCCCAGAGTTTGGTACTCACGTTCAACTGCTTCTCCAACTCCCGCTGCAGCAACAGCGTTCATGAAGGCTTTATTAAAACTGAAGTGCTTATTCATGGTTTGATTCTAGTTGCGAAAGAACGGTACCTGCACCGCTCTCTCAAATTGATTACGGTGTGTTTTGTTGTTTAACCCCTCCGCCCATTGTGGACGGCGGGATTGGTTGCAGGTCCCAAAACTATATCACAAATAAAGCGTTTGGCAATAAGCGCTAAAGGCCAAATTTTGCTATAATTAAGCCATTATTACGGATAAATAACCACATTTTTACATGGCAAAAGCAGAAGAAAAGGTAGAGAAGAAATCAAAGAAGTCGGATGTGTATGACGCATCAAATATTCAAGTTCTAGAAGGATTGGAACCAGTAAGAAAGCGCCCTGGAATGTATATCGGAACAACAGGTCCAGAAGGTCTGCACCATTTAATCTGGGAAATTTTTGATAACTCAAGAGATGAGGCGATGGCCGGAAGATGTAGCAGAATTGAAGTTGCTCTTTTGCCTGATGGATATGTAAGAGTGGTTGATGATGGAAATGGAATTCCTGTTGGGATTCACCCAAAGACAAAGGTCTCTGCACTTGAGACTATTATGACCGTCCTTCATGCCGGAGGAAAGTTTGATAATGAAGCCTACAAATTCTCTGGAGGTTTGCACGGTGTGGGAGCATCCGTTGTTAACGCATTGTCACTTCACACAGAGGTTATGGTTCATCAAGATGGTGGAATTCACATGCAGGCATATGATCAAGGAAAGCGTCGCGCCGCAGTGAAGAAAATTGGTACAACAAAAGAGCATGGAACAATTGTAAAATTCAAACCAGATGTAGAAATCTTTAAAGAGGGAATTGATTTCGATTGGGCAAAGGTTGTTAGCCGTCTTCGTCAACAAGCATACCTAGTTAAGAAGCTGGAAATTAATGTGGTGGATGCACGTGGTTTTTCTGTAAAAGAAATGGATAGAATTTTGGAAGACGCATTCTTTATCAAGGATCAAAAGCTAAACGTCCCTTCAATGTCATTCTATTTTGAAGGAGGACTTAGATCTCTTGTCGCATTTTACAATCACACACAAAAAACAGTTCACAAAAATATTTTTTACGCAGAAAAAGAAGTTGGTAATGTTCAGGTAGAAGTTGCACTTCAATATATTGATGATATCGATACAAAAATTGTCGCTTATGCAAACAATATTTTTAACTCTGAAGGCGGAACCCATGTTGCTGGATTTAAAACTGCGCTAACTCGTACAATAAATTCATACGCAAAGAAAAATAATTTAATAAAAGAGAACGATGATTCATTAACTGGAGATGATCTGGCGGAAGGATTGGTTGCGGTTGTATCTGTTAAGATGCAAGAGATTCAATTTGAAGGTCAGACAAAATCAAAGCTTGGATCGATGGAGGCACAAGGCGCAACATCCTCCGCATTCTCAGAAACCTTCTCTTCATTCTTGGAGGAGAACCCAGAGGACGCTAAGCTGATCGTGCAAAAGGGAATCTTGGCCCTTCGTTCAAGAAAGGCTGCTAAAGCGGCAAAGGATTCAGTTCTCCGTAAGGGTGCGCTTGAAGGAATGACGCTTCCTGGAAAGCTTGCAGATTGTCAAAGCAAGAAAGCTGAGGAATCAGAAATCTTCATTGTGGAGGGAGACTCTGCTGGTGGAACGGCAAAGATGGGACGTGATCGTAGGACTCAAGCTGTACTTCCACTTCGTGGAAAGATTCTAAACATAGAACGTGCTCGTCTTGATAAACTTTTGGCGTCAGAGCAAGTTCGTAACTTGGTGATTGCAATCGGTGGAGGAATTGGGGACACTTTTGATATTTCAAAACTTAGATATCACAAAATTATCATCGCTACTGATGCCGACGTTGACGGCGCCCACATTAGAACTCTTATCCTAACTTTATTCTACAGATATTTCAGACCACTAATTGAAGGAGGGTATATTTATATCGCTCAACCTCCACTTTATAAAGTCAAAAGAGGAAAAGAAATTCATTATTTCTACGCTCAAGAAGAGTTAAATAATTATATGACCAAAGAAGGGTTTGATGCTGATGAGATAGAAATAACATCTGATTCTATTTCAAATGACGATGAAGAGATGGAGGGTGGCGCAGAGGCTGATAGCAATGAAGCGACTGAGGACGGTAAAGAGGGAAAGGGGGCTAAAGGAAAGAAGGGTGATGAAAAATCAAAAACAAAACCTCATATTCAAAGATATAAGGGTCTCGGAGAAATGAA
>CAJBHC010000055.1 GCA_903952785.1 uncultured bacterium
ATAGTCATGCACCTCTTTGGTGATTTTAACATCGTCCAAACAATATTTAATTATCTTATCTATCTCGCCCTTTTTCCACCACTCAACCGCCTCAAGTCCATGAGCACTTTTTCCTGCGTTTAATGTCCCTTGTGCAATTACGCCAAGACCAACTCTAAAGCCCAAAGACTTTTTAACTTCTTTCAATAGATCTAGGCTTTTCTTTTGCATTAAATTGCCGGAATAATATTTATTGAGTAGGGGAATATCAAAATGATCTCCGTTAAAGGTTACCAATACGTCAGATTGCTCAATTAATGGCCATAGTTTATGCAGATCTTCCTGAGTATAGCTTGAATATGTTTCTGTCTCTGAATCATACGCACACACTACTGATATATCTAACGCCGTTGGGTCTGCCTTGCCAACCTCCTGAAATGTGTTCCTTGTTTCAATGTCAAAAAAAAGTTTTCTCATATTTTTAAATAGTGGTATTATTGTATCCTATATGGACGATTTGAACAATTTTAATAATCAACAAAATCATCAAAAAAGGCCTACACAAGGCGATGTTTTTGTGGCATATAAAAATGAAGGGGAGACTCCGCTCGAGTGTTTGAATCGTCTTAAAGATGAGGGTTTTTTGCCCCTTAACGATAAATTCACCTACGCCGGCCGGCTTGATCCGATGGCTGAGGGCTTGATGATATATCTGCGGGGGAATGCTATAAAGTCCAAACATGAGTTTTTAGGGCTCAGTAAGGAGTATGAGGTGGAGATTCTTTTGGGAGTTAGTACTGATACGGGTGATATTTTAGGGCTTGTCAGTGGAGCGGTTTTGGACGATGTAGTTTTTGATCTAAAGAATATTCAGGGAATTTGCGAATCTTTCGTTGGTGAAATGGAAGTGCCATATCCATGGTTCTCTTCAAAAACGCTGGAGGGCAAGCCATTATATGAATGGGCGAGGGAGTTTGCGGATGAGGAGTGGCCCGAGGATTTTACCCTTAATCATAAAGTTGACGGAAATACCGTCAACTTTGCAAAAGAGGGTAATGGGGACGGGGGAAATATGGAAAAAGAAAATGTGGGAATGGAAGAAAGCATGAAAGAGGAGGGGCGAGAAATATTTCTAAGGCCGATGACTAAATTGTCTATTCAGGAAATTGTTTTTTTGGATTTGAGTTTGATGCCCATTGAAGATCTACAAAATAATATTGTCAGGCGAATTGCAAAAGTTAAAGGAGATTTTAGACAAGAAAAAATTTTGAACGAATGGAATGAAAAAGTCTTCGCCAAGAAAAGTAAAAAAATAAGAAATATAAAAGAAGAAATCGAGTATCCGATTATAAAAATAAAAGTTAAGTGTGCCAG
The DNA here is from genome assembly GCA_903952785.1 of uncultured bacterium. Lineage (GTDB taxonomy): Bacteria > Patescibacteriota > Minisyncoccia > Phycocordibacterales > CAIZLB01 > CAIJKW01. The sequence continues at coordinate 1,354 of CAJBHC010000055.1, forward strand.
CGGCTCATACATGAGAACTCTTGCGGAGCTTATTGGTGATAAACTGAAGGTTCCTGCTTTAGCGTATTCAATAAAGAGATTGGGGGTGGGGGATTATAGGGTTTAGGTTAAATATATTACCTGTGGATAACATAATAAAATCCCATTTGCATTTTTTGCGGGTTTTGATGGCATTATGTTTAGGACTCCAGCACAAATGTGGATGCTTCCTGAGAAACAGAAAAACAGACAACACCAAAACAGACAATACCATGACTCACTATCACATCGGCGCTCCACGCGCACCCGCGTCGGACAAGTTTACCGCCAACATCACCATCGGTCGCCACCGCCAAGAAAGTGTAGCAGCCGAAGGTCAGAACAGCACCATTGGCCGCTGTCACAAAAAGTGCAACGCCGCCGAAGGTCGTCAAGACATCGCGCAGTAAGCGAAGAAGTCCACAGCTTATGATTAGTCAATTCGATCAGCCGTAGGGGCAAGTAAGACATGCCCCGCACGCAAGAAAGTTGTCTTCACCAAGGGGCTTGCCCCTTGTCCGTCCGTTTTATTCATCTCATCCTCCCCTGACACAATAAGCCTAATAGTTGGCTTGTGGGGGAGGATATTCTTTTGCCTAATTTTTTCTCCATAAAACCTTCGGCAATTCTTTAGAAAATCTTTATAGAAATATCATGTCCGTCTGATATGGTATTTTCATGGTACAAGAAATAAATATAAATAATAAGAACAATGAAACTGCGGAAAACATTGACGAGGTATTAGAATCAGAAAATAGCACAGTTGAATCACTGATTGAATCGTTGATGGAGCCTCTGTTATACATTAATTCCAAAAACTCAGTTGATCAAGCTGATGCGCTTATTGTTGATGCCATAAAACTTGGAGCGTCTGATGTACATATTCAACCATCTAAAAAGAAAGTGGAAGTTAAGTTTAGAATAAAAGGCAACATGAGTGTTGGGCGCTATATTAATTATGAACAATATGTTGAACTAATAGGTAGATACAAGATCCTAGCTCAAATGCGTATTGATATTAAAGATATACCGCAAGATGGTAGTTTTGGCCATCTAAATTTTAGAGTGCGTGTTGCAACAATCCCTGGGGTTGATGGGGAGTGTATGGTCCTTCGTATACTTGATTCTGCTAGTCTACAAATCCAATATCTAACTGACGCTGGGATGTCACAAAATATTTTTCATAATCTACTTGATAGTTTAAGAATCTCACCAGGCTTAGTTATTTTTTCTGGTCCAACGGGGAGTGGTAAGTCAACAAGTGCGTATAGCCTGCTCACATCTTTAATTGAAGAGAATAAACAAATATTGACAATAGAAGACCCTGTTGAGAGAAGACTTGATGGCTTAAGGCAGGTGCAAATTAGACCTCAGTCTGGTTTTAATTATTCACAAGCGCTCAAGGCTTCAATGAGACAAGATCCAGATGTAATTTATGTTGGGGAGGTTAGAGATTCTGACACAATGAA
>CAJBHC010000056.1 GCA_903952785.1 uncultured bacterium
ACCACTTTGCTCGAACCTTATGTTCATAGGATGCTTTTTGATTTTTGTTTGCCATATATGGTTAGATTACTGGATAGTTACCCTTTGTCACCCCAATCCATCCAGAATGTCACCCCATATGGTTAACTATACAGCCTATTGACAAATAGGATTAGCTTTGGTATAAATATTCCATCCAATGGGAACCGTTAGTTCTTTGAAGCAGTTGAGGATCACTCCTTTTACCTGCATTCGTTGTGCAAGTATATCTGGCTATAACAGAAACTGGTCTATGAGCATTCTCAATGGGTTTAGAAAGACAAACAGATGAAAGAGATTCAAGAGTTATTGGATTGGATTTTCCTACACGGCTGGTGGTTTCTCGCGGCCTTGATTATTAGTTTTGTGACCTGGAACGAAACCCGGGGTCGAGATATTAATCGCCGTCACTAAGCGGTAGCTACCTATTATGCGTCGTGAGAGTTTGAAAACTTTGCTTTCTACTCTCTCGGCGCTTTTTTGTTGAAGGTATGTCGACATCGTGTGCGTTTTTTGTTTTTTCGCTTGTTTTTTTGTTCGTAAAGATTTTATCTCTCATGCTATAATGGACACCCTATGGATTACAATAAAAAATCGTTAGCATTACATAAAAAACATAAAGGAAAGATAGAGCTAAAATCAAAGGTTCCTCTTAAAACCAAAGAGGACCTTTCTTTGGCTTATACCCCTGGTGTTGCTGAGGTCTGCAGGCTAATCGCAAAGGATCACAAGCAAATGAACTCATATACAATGAGAGGAAACACGGTTGCGGTTGTTACAGACGGCTCAGCGGTCTTGGGTCTTGGGAATATTGGACCCTTTGCTGCGATGCCGGTGATGGAAGGCAAGGCTGCGCTATTTAAAGAATTTGCAAATGTTGATGCATTTCCAATTTGCCTAAACACGCAAGAACCTGACAAGTTTATTGACGCCGTAAAATTATTGGAGCCAACATTTGGTGGAATAAATCTTGAGGATATTTCCGCGCCTAATTGTTTTTATATTGAAGAGCGTCTAAAGAAAGAAATGAATATTCCTGTTTTTCACGATGATCAGCACGGTACCGCTATTGTTGTTTTGGCTGCACTTTTGAATGCATTGAAGATTGTAAAGAAAAATATTGGAGAAATTAAAGTGGTTGTAAATGGAGCAGGCGCCGCTGCGACTGCGGTTTCAAAACTTTTGATTAAGGCAGGGGTTCCAGCTGGAAAAATGATTTTGGTGGATAGTAAGGGGGCAATTTACGATGGAAGAGAAGGGCTGAACTCTTCCAAGCAAGAAATGGCTAAGATTACAAACAAGAAGAAGGTTATGGGGTTTTTGGATTCTGCTCTTAAGGATGCGGATGTTTTTATTGGAGTATCTGTTGCAGATGCGTTAAAGAAAGAGTGGGTTGCTGGTATGTCGGAGAATCCAATTGTCTTTGCGATGGCAAATCCTAATCCAGAAATCTCATACGATGACGCAAGAGAGACCAAGATTGCAATTTTTGGAACTGGCCGGTCTGATTATCCAAATCAAATAAATAATGTATTAGTGTTCCCGGGAATTTTCCGTGGAGCACTTGATTGTGGTGCAACAAAAATTACAGAAGAAATGAAGGTGGCTTCCGCGCACGCCATCGCGTCACTTATTAAAAAATCTGAATTGAAAAAAGATTACATAATTCCAAGTCCACTAGACAGACGAGTTGCAAAGGTGGTAGCAAAGGCGGTGGTGAATTCTTATAAAAAGTAAGGTATTGTCCAAAACTTGTCTTTTTGTCATTTGCGATGGCTAAATTGAAGAATCTTAACCTTTTTATTGGACGGGTGTATAATAGCAGGGTGGGGCATGTCGGCAATATCTTCATGACTCCCTGTGCAAACATGATGAAAAATATAATGTAGATATGTACCGGTGCTCGATATTAATCTTAAAAAATTAAATTAAAATATATGACTGACACAGCAAAGACGACACTATGGGTAATTATCATCCTGGTATTAGTAGGTGTTATTTGGTGGTTTGTTGGCAGTAACCCAGATCAGCAAAATCCGCTAAATCAACCAGCAGTGGTTCAAGAAGTTGAAATACCAGTAGCTACAACAACAGAACCGGTAGTTGTAGAAGATGCTAGTACATCCATCTCTGTTCAAGATAAAACAGATGCAACACTTGAGATGGATTTAAGTAAGGTTGATGAACAATTAAAGGCATTAAAAGCTGATTCTGCAAATTAGTTTTAATCTGATAAAAAATAAAAAATTTATTAA
>CAJBHC010000057.1 GCA_903952785.1 uncultured bacterium
ACCATCTATATACATATTTATATTGCCTTGAGAGATAATCATTGCGACAATATAACAAATCGAGTTAAAGTTTCTATAAATAAATTATAAAGAATTGCCAAAGATTTTCTGAAGTCTTTTGTAGAACACTTTTAAGCCTGTATGGGTTAAATATTAGCCTGATTTGGAAAATTGACGGAAAAACCGTCACTTTTTCATATTAGGGTAAAAGTTTCGGCGGTGATTCGCAAAATTTACCACACTAATTCCACATGGTTCAGCAGAATCGTCGTTTGAACCATTCCACTAAATCGCCCTTCCAATTCCCTCAAAATACTGCTATTCTGTATGAATATGAAAGATATAAACGATGTTCAAAACAGCGCAATAAACGGCGCGGACAATGATTCAATTGAGGCCGTAAGACACTCCCTCTCTCACCTTCTAGCGGCAGCAACGCTTGAGTTATATCCAACTACCAAAGTTACCCTAGGACCTGCAATTGAAAATGGATTCTACTATGACATGGATTTTGAGACACCACTCAAGGATGAAGACCTAGAACCTTTAGAAGATAAGATGCGCGCAATCCTTCCAACATGGAAAGGAGAATTTGCGCACAAAGATGTTACTCCAGAAGAGGCCAGAGAATTTTTCAAGGGAAATCCATTCAAACTAGAACTTATCGAAGAGATTGCAAATAAAGGTGAGCAAATCACTCTCTACACTTCTGGCAACTTCACCGACCTATGCCGTGGAGGTCATGCAAAGGATCTCTCAACCATTGATCCTCTATCGTTCAAATTAAATAAGGTAGCCGGCGCATACTGGAGAGGAGATGAAAAAAATAAAATGCTAACCCGTGTTTATGGATTTGCATTTTCATCAAAAGAGGAACTTGATAATTTTCTACATTTACAAGAGGAAGCAAAAAAACGTGATCACAGAAAACTTGGAAAAGAATTAAAGCTATTTACAATCTCAGAACTTGTTGGATCTGGTCTTCCACTATTCCAACCAAAAGGAATGACAATAAGAAAGATGCTCGAAGAGTATCTTTGGGAACTTCACAAAAATGAAGGGTACGATAGAGTTTGGACTCCACACCTAGCAAAGGCAGAATTATATGAAGTGTCAGGACATGGTGCACACTACCTAGCAGACATGTTTTCGGTGCACGGCGGAACAAGCAAAGAGGATTTCTATATGAAGCCAATGAACTGCCCTCATCACATGCAGTTGTTTGCTGACAATCAATTCTCATATCGTGACATGCCAATTAGATACTTTGAACCAGCTACAGTTTATAGAGATGAGAAGACTGGGCAACTAGGTGGGCTAACACGTGTTCGTTCTATCACACAAGACGACGGCCACCTATTCTGTAGGGCAAGCCAAATAGAGCAAGAGGTTAAAACTATTGTAGGAATAATTAAAAAATTCTATACAACCATGGGGATGATCGATGGGTACAAGGTTCGTCTGTCCTTGCGAGGTGAGACTGACAGAGAAAATTATCTTGGTGGTGATGAAATTTGGGATACTGCAGAGTCGGCCCTGCGAAAAGTTTGTGAAGAAGAGTCTCTTCCATTCTTTGAAGGAAAAGGTGAGGCTGCTTTCTACGGACCAAAATTAGACTTTATGTTTAGAGATGCAATTGGTCGCGAGTGGCAATTGGCAACAATTCAGTGTGACTTCAATATGCCAAAGAGATTTGAGCTAAGCTTCATTAATGAGAAGGGTGAAAAAGAAATTCCAGTTGTAATTCACAGAGCGATCGCAGGGTCATTAGAGCGATTTATGGGAGTCATGATTGAACACTTTGCCGGAGCCTTTCCTGTTTGGCTATCCCCTGTTCAAGTTAAGATTGTTCCAATTGGTGAGAGACAATTTGATTATGCAAGAGAGGTTTATACAGCACTCAAAAAAGCTGACATTCGTGTTGAGTTAGATGAATCAAATGAGAGTCTTGGAAAGAAAATTAGAAATGCAAAGACAGAAAAGATTCCATACACGCTTGTGATTGGTGATAAAGAAATTGAAGCCAAGGCCGTGACCGTTGAAGGAAGAAATGATGCAAAACTTGGACAGATGACTGTCGAAGATTTTGTTGTAAAGATTGAAAAAGAGATTAAAGAAAGAAATTTGAATTAATAAGTAACAAAGTTTATAGAGTTACAGTTAAGTTGCACCTAAAATCACAAATAAACAAAGCCCTTG
>CAJBHC010000058.1 GCA_903952785.1 uncultured bacterium
AACCAGCCGATGCCTGACAGCCAGGGATCGTTCGGCACGCAAACCGTCACGCTGTTCAACATAGTTTTTTGTCTTTTTGTTGTCTTGCATAAACCAAAGTAATTCACTTAAGATTAATTTGAAAGGGACTTTCTTTGTCGTGAGTAGGGGAAAACCGTCTGCCAAATTGAATCTCATTTGATGTCCAAAAATAGCGCGGGTTCCAGTGCCGGTTCTGTCTGTTGTATCTTCGCCTTCATTTATAATTCTTGTTAGCAAATCGTGGTATTGTTTCATACTTAAATTTTATTATTTATTTTTAGAAAAGTCACTAATTTGAATCACTATGACACATATTTCCAGTGGTCAGAAAATGCTTGACACATCAGCCTCTTATTGTATTGTTTCAGGTAGCAAAAGCTCCTTTAAATTATATTCACCACAGCATATAGGGCCTAGTTGGGCCTTGCGTGCTGTGGTGAAGGGTGAAAGATCCTTGATCCTTGGGAAACAATCAGTAGCAGACGAAGATTGAAACTCACAGCATGAAAAAACAACTGAAATTGAAAGTAATATAATGAAAACGATTAGAAAACAGTGTGATGGAAAATGGGTGCTGAGTGATCAAGTCTCAGTTTTTTAGACATTTCTCCAGACTTGTCGTCGCTGAGTTTGAGCTACGCAGAGATTCATGACTTTTGCGTGAGATACCCAGACTGTTGGGATGGTGGTGGTAAGCCCTTGAGTTTTTTATCTAATGACGGCGATGACGCTGATGGCGGGGTTGCTGGAGACATTCACCGTATTGTGGTTTTTCGCCGGCGTAATGATGAAGGTGTGGTGCCAATATTCGATTGCCTTAAAGATACGGACCTTGAGATGGCCGTAGGCGGGCTTGTTGCGCGGCGTTCAACCCCTCGTAGGATTCAGGTTTGTCTGGATAGTGATGTCTACCCTTTGCCTAATGTACTTGCTGGAATAGATGATTATAAGAGGGAGATTTTGAAGCATAATAAACGGGCTCCTTTCATTTGGGACGTTGAAAAACTCTCACTTTTGATTTGGCCAAAAGCAGAGTTTGTGGAAAATATTTCTTTAAGCGAAAAGCTTAAAGATTTTCCTCTTGCGAACGCCTGCATGGCTGAGTTTTTGTTGCAAAGCCCGCATCTGATTCCAGAAGCTTGGTGTATGGAAGGTCTTACTGTGTTGTTCTGTGGAACGGAGTTTCGAGGAGGATACATCGCAATTCGTTATAGCAACAGACTCTGGGGGAAGTGTGATGTATGGAAGGGGTCACATTATAACCCAGATAGCATGGCGATTCTGCTCATCGAGGACTAGCTAGGCCGGGATAATCATCGTACAGGTTCGGAAGATACACCCTAAAATCTTCAGCCCCGCTGCACAATGCAGCGGGGCATCGTTTTGATAAAAAATCTGTATTTGATACAATGAACCCATGAAAGACACCCAAATACAAAAATTATTAACGGAGGAGAGGGCTCGCCAAAAGAAGGCTATTAACTTAATCGCATCGGAAAATATTGTTTCTAAAGATGTACTTGAAGCGCTGGGATCAGAGCTTACTAATAAATATTCTGAAGGATATCCTGACAAAAGATATTATGGTGGAAATGAGGTGGTGGATAAGGTAGAGAAATTAGCGCAAGAGAGAGCTTTGAAGTTGTTTGATCTTTCACCTGATATGTGGGCTGTTAATGTTCAACCCCTCTCTGGTTCTCCTGCAAACTTGGCGGTATATCTTGCTCTAGTTCCACAGGGTGGAAAAGTTATGGGGATGTCACTTTCACACGGTGGACATTTGACTCATGGCCATAAAGTTTCTGCAACTGGAAAATTTTGGCAACAAATTGCATATGGTGTTGATCCAAAAACGGAGGTGATAAATTATGAAGAAATAAAAAAGCAGGCGCTTGCCGAAATGCCAAACATTATTGTTTGTGGGTATACAGCGTATCCGTGCGCTGTTGATTTTAAAAAGTTCAGAGAAATAACTGATGCAGTTTCTGTTCTAAGAAAAAAAGAAAAACTAACTCCTGCAATTTTGATGTGCGATATGTCACACTTTGCCGGACTAGTGGCTGGTAAGCAATACGCATCACCATTTGAATTTGCAGATGTTGTTACAACTACGGTTCACAAAACTTTGCGCGGTCCTCGCGCAGCTATGATTTTTTCAAGAAAGGATAGGGTTGTTAAAGGAGAGAAGTTGGCGAGTAGTAAGGTTGGAAAGAATGGGGCAGGCAATGGCGCGGGAAATGGCGCGGGTATGAGTAAGGATCAGACTTTTAGCGAATTAATAGACAAAGCCGTGTTCCCCGGACTGCAAGGAGGACCGCATAATAATCAAATTGCAGCCGTGGCTGTGGCACTTAAGGAGGCGAAGGATCCATCGTTTAAAAAATACGCACTGCAAGTTAAGAAAAATGCAAAAGTTTTGGCAGAAGAGTTAATGAAATTGGGATGGCATGTTGTCTCTGGCGGAACGGATAGCCACTTAGTCTTGGTTGATGTTTGGATGGGAGGAGTTAAAAATGAAAAAGGAGCTGGAGGAATTACTGGGGAGGATGCTTCAATTGCACTTGAGAAAGAGGGAATTATTGTAAATAAAAATACGATTCCAGGGGAGACGAGAAGTGCGTTTGATCCATCGGGGATAAGGTTAGGTTCCGCAGCTGAGACGACTAGAGGAAAAATTGAGAAAGATTTTATAGCTATCGCTAAAAAGATTGATAAAGTTTTGAGGTCATAAGATTGAGTAATACACGTATTAGCGTATACTTCTAATCAGAAGAGCTTTTTGTATTTCTCATTTTTCGCCATAGCCAAAAGTTTCCTATCTTAGACAAATTTAAGATATGTGTTTTTTGGCTATGGCGACGGGTGTCTCTAGAGCATTTCAAATGTATTTAAACCGTCCATTCGTTCTTAGAAACGACGGACATTCCATTAGAGAATAATTAGATGAGAAAATTAATTGATCCAAGTTTGAATTTTGTGAGGATGATAGTTGCAGTGAACGTCGGGGGTCGTAGGCTGGGATTATTTTGGTGTACTAAATTGGGTAATGTTCGAGCTTATACAACTCTCGGAAACAACTCTATCCTTTCTCAGGATACGAAGTTTCTCCGTTTTCTTTTGGCTAGGCTGAGGAGTTTCGGATCAGATAGGGCTGTCTGGCAAAAGGTAGACGTCGACGATCTGATCCTGTTGAGTAGGACACTTCAAATATTTCCATTCGAAAAGCTTGGTCTATCTGTTGTGGCCTTAACGCCCAAGGTTGGTGATGGTTGCTTTTATGTACCTCGTTGGGATGGAAAATACATTGATGCTGAAGGCGCAAAACCATCTTCACCCGAGGTTGTGCTACTCAGTAGTGTGTCGTTGAACAATACCTTGTTTCTGATGGCTCAGGACGTTCCACTGGTGCCGACTGTATGACATTGTCTTTCCACACGCTTCTTTTCATTCACTCCGTCGTAGCCCCAGAGGGCACGGCGGGGTTTTGCTTAATTTTGTAAACCACCAGCGTCAGCTGGTGTGTGCGTTTGACGCGTAGCATAATGAATAAGCCACCGAAGGATCTATTAACCCCCTTCAGTGGCTACATCATTATGACAAAGCGATATAAAATATATCAACTATCCCAC
>CAJBHC010000059.1 GCA_903952785.1 uncultured bacterium
ATAACAATGAGAGAAGATGCCGTAATTAAAGCCCTAAATAAGGTTATTCCCATTGAAGAGATTGGTAAGGTCTAGTCCGTGAAGATTATTATGTGACATAGCCTCAAGAGCTTTACTTTTAATTTTTTTTGGTTTGAATTTAATTCATCTTACTCATTTTCATTTATTTTACGATATAGCAATATCACCTACAGGGTGATATAATAGATGTAAGTAAAAAAAATATGAACGGAGATAAACCATACAAAATAATGATAGTTGATGATGATAAATTTCTATTGAATATGTATTCAATAAAATTTGCCAATAATAAATTTGATGTTACCTTAGCGGGGGACGGAAAGGTGGCTATTGATAAACTCAAAGAGGGGTATGAGCCTGATGTTATACTAATGGATGTTGTAATGCCTGTGATGGATGGAATAGAGGCTCTTGCTGTAATCAGAGCTGATGGGTTGGCAAAACATGCGGCAATTATGGTGTTGAGCAATCAGGGTCAGCCATCTGACATTGAAAAGGCAAAAAGCTACAACGTGGATGGTTACATTGTTAAAGCAACATCCATTCCATCAGAGATTGTGACAGAAGTTTTAGCGCTACTCGAGCGAACAAAAGCAAGAAGAGAAAGTGCTGTTTAATATTATTTAATTAATCAATATGAATTCCATCATGAATTATGAACAAGAATTAAAAGATCTTTTGGCAACCGTTACTCTTGAGGGAGGATCTGATCTACATCTTTCAGAAGGAAGATATCCTACAATAAGAGTGAATGGGCTGTTAATACCACTTGTAAGAAAAGCAATCCTTACCCATGAGGATATTGGAAAGCTTCTTGATATAATGATCAATGATGATTCTCGTAAACGTTTTTCTGATACTAAAGAGTTGGATTTTTCATATCAATTTACTCCAGAATCAAGATTTAGAGGAAATGCCTATATTCAAAGAGGATGTCACAGTATTGCTCTGCGACTTATCCAAAATAAGATTAAATCTTTAAAAGAACTTGGATTACCAGATGTACTTGAGAGTTTTACAAGAATGAAGCAGGGGTTTTTCTTGGTGGTTGGGCCGGTTGGACAAGGTAAGTCAACCACACTTGCCTCGATGGTTGAATTGATTAATCAGGAAAGAGCAGAGCATATTATTACAATTGAAGATCCAATAGAATATCTGTATACTCAGAAGAAATCAATCATTGATCAGAGGGAGATTCATGTTGATACTAATACTTTTGAGGCAGCTCTTACTTCAGTTCTTAGACAAGATGTAAATGTTATTTTGTTAGGAGAGATGAGAAACCCAGAGACAATTGCAGCTGCGGTTACTGCGGCTGAAACTGGCCATTTAGTGCTCTCTACGCTTCACACCAACAATGCTGCACAAACCATTGATAGAATTATAGATTCATTTCCACCAAATCAACAAGATCAAATCAGAAATCAATTAGCCTCATCGTTAACAGGTATCTTTTCTCAGAGATTAATTCCAAGAATTTCTGGTGGGATGGTTCCATCGTATGAATTAATGATTTCAAACAACGCAACCTCAAACCTGATTAGAGAAAAGAGATCTCATGAAATAAACACGGTGATTGAAACAGGAATGGGGGATGGAATGATTGATATGAATAGATCCTTGGCGGAGCTAGTCAGACGAGGTGAAATAACAATAGAAAGTGCTTATCAACACTCTTTAAATCCAAAAAACTTGGATAGGATGATTTAATATATAAAAAATGTTATTTAAATATAAAACAATAAACGATGGTGGAACAGAAGCCGATGGAACAATTGAGGCGATAAATATTGATATTGCTATAAACTCTCTGCAAAGAAGAAATTTGATAATTTCTTCTATTAAACCCGCTGAAGACAGGAGTCTTTTAAATAGAGATTTGCAGATTTTTGGTACAGGAATTTCAAATAAGGATATTGTTATTCTATCAAGACAATTGGCCACACTCTTCACTGCTCAAGTTTCAGCTTTGCGAATTTTTAGATTGCTAGCAGGAGAAATGGAGAACAAGAGTTTGAGGATCAAGTTAAGTGAAATAGCGGAAGATATTCAATCTGGTACATCAATTTCTGCTGCGCTGTCAAAGCACCCAAAAGTTTTCTCTTCTTTTTATACAAACATGATCAAGGCGGGAGAAGAGTCTGGTAAATTGGATGAAACATTTGAATATTTGGCAGATTATTTGGACAGAAGTTATGCGGTTACATCTAAGGTTAAAAATGCTTTAATTTATCCAGCTTTCGTTATATTTACATTCTTTGCGGTTATGATCTTGATGCTTACCTTTGTTATCCCAAAGATTAGCTCAATCATCTTGGACTCTGGTCAGGAGGTACCTATTTATACACAGGTAGTTATTGGACTGAGTCAATTTACGGTTAGATATGGTTGGTTCTTTTTAATTATCTTTGCTCTTTTTGTTATTTTGCTTATATATTATGCAAGAACTCAAGCTGGAAAAGAGTCATTTGCAAAATTGAAATTGCAGGTGCCTTATGTAAGTTCTCTTTATAAGAAGCTGTATTTATCTAGAATTGCAGACAACATGAATACCCAGCTAATTTCCGGTGTCCCAATGGTTAAAGCGTTAGAGTTGACTAGTAAGGTGGTGGACAATAAAGTTTATGAAGATTTATTGAATGATGCGTTGGAGTCAGTTAGAGGTGGTAAGTCTTTGTCAGATTCTATGATGCCATACCAGAAGGAAATTCCTGGTATTATGGTTCAAATGGTTAAGGTTGGAGAGGAGACGGGAGATTTGGGCGGAATCCTTAAGACCCTTGCTAAATTCTATCAGAGAGAGGTTATGCAGGCGGTGGACACCTTGGTTGATCTTATTGAGCCGGTAATGATTGTGATGCTTGGGTTGGGAGTAGGATTTTTGTTGGCGTCCGTATTGATTCCTATTTACAATGTGTCTTCTTCAATCTAGGGGGTAGATTTGAGGTCTGTGGTTTGGGTTTAGGTTCATCTCTGTGTTTTTAGTTATGCACACCCCCCCAAAAAAAACATTTTAATTCAGTGATACTATGATATAATAAACTAATACTAATCTAAGTCCTGATCAGATAATCAATAATGAATAATTTATATTTGAGTAATCATTTGATTGGTATAATTAAAATTAAGTATAATAAATTAACTTATGAAAATTTCAAAAAATAATGGTTTTACATTGATTGAGCTTTTGGTGGTTATTGCTATCATTGGTATTCTGTCAGGTGTGGTCTTGGTAGCATTAACAACGGCGAAAGCAAAAGGAACAGACTCGTCAATTCAAACTGAGCTTTCACACATGAGATCACAGGCAGAGTTGTATTATACAATTAACGGTGGTAATTATGGAGCAAGACTTAATAGATCGGCTTGTTCTACTACAGTGACCACAAACATATTTGGATCAACTCTTACTGGATCTTTAAAGAATATACTTAGTGGTATTATTAAAAAATCTCCAACAGCCGCAGATAATTATTGTTCGGTTGGGACACTAACTGAAACCAACGGCTCTTCGTGGGCTGTGGCGGTAAAAAGTGCCTCTCAAACGGGAAAGTATTTTTGTGTAGATAGCGCTGGTACATCCAAGACAGGAACTGGGTTAGCTAGTAGCGCTATTACTCAGACCGCAACAAGTTCTAGGTGTATTTAGCGTTAGCGAGGTTTTGTTATAGAGAGATATCCACAGTATTAGATAGTATATTTTTTGGAATAGTATATAATTATAATTACGTGAAAGTCTGTTTTATGACAATTACGTAACTTTGAAATCAGAATCAATTAATTGATAATGAAATCGAAAGTATTAAATAATTAGTTTCATTGTTATAACAATTAAATTTAAAAATATAAAAGTTTATGAAAAATTCAAATAAAGGTTTTACATTGATTGAGCTTTTGGTGGTTATTGCCATCATTGGTATTCTTTCATCGGTTGTGCTGGCTTCGCTTACGACAGCAAGAAGTAAGGGAAATGATGCTGCTATTACATCTGAGCTTTCAAACATGAGAGCACAAGCGGAGTTGTTTTATTCAAATAACAATAATAGTTATGGTTCTACTACAGCTGCGAATACACTTGGTGCAACATGTGTTACTCAAACACTAAACTTGTTTGGATCTACATCGGTAACAGGTAGTTTGAAAACTCTATTTGAAGATGTTATTAAGAAAGCAGGACCTGGTAAAACGTGGTGTTCTGTTTCTGCTACCGGTGATGCTTGGGCTGTTTCAGCATCGACCTCTGCTGGTAATTGGTGCGTAGATAGTACCGGAAAATCTGTAGATAAAACCATGAGTGGTACTGCTGGTGCATGTAATTAATAAATAGGTTTTAATTTGTAAAAAACAGAGTTCTTCCGAACTCTGTTTTTTGTTTGCCTAAAAAATCGCCACCACTCCAAAAATAATGTATTATATATCCATGACAATTTATTTATCCATCACTTTCTTTATTTTTGGCGCTATTATTGGAAGCTTTCTGAATGTTGTGTTGTATAGATTTAACACTGGGAAGGGGTTAGGGGGGAGGTCTAAGTGTTCATCATGTAAACGTGTGCTATCAGCCAGAGATCTGTTTCCAATTGCAAGTTGGATTGTGCTCCGAGGAAAATGCAGAACTTGTAAGAGCAAGATATCTCCACAATACGTATTGGTTGAGATCTTCACCGCTATCCTGTTTATGTTTGTATATTTAAAAAATGCTAGTACTCTTGAGACCTCACCCCTTATCTTTACGGTCTCTGTTGCTATCTCTATGGTCATAATGTCCCTCCTTGTCCTTATAACCGTATATGACTTGAAGCACAAAATTATTCCTGATGAATTTTCATATTCATTTGCCATAATTTCATTCTTGTTAATTTTTCTAAATTTCAATTGTGAAGGTTCACAGATTTGCCTTGGTCTTCCTTCTGTTACAGCTGGAATTTGGAGCCTAGATACGTTAATCATACTTCTCTCTGGTGTCTTTGTGGCATTTCCATTTTATTTTCTCTGGCTCGTCTCAGGCGGAAGGTGGATGGGTCTTGGCGATGGAAAACTGGCGCTTGGAATTGGCTGGCTCTTGGGAATTAAATATGGCTTCTCGGCAATAGTTTTTGCTTTTTGGATTGGAGCGGTGATATCTCTTATTGTCATGATTGGGGTAGCTATTATGAAATTTGTATCAAGAAAGATAAATAAAAGGAGAAGAAAAATTATAGGCTGTGCGGATGGTAAGTGCGTTAATAGGGCACTCCAAAGTTTTGGTGAGAGCGTAGAAGGGCTATCATCTATCCAATTTAAAAGTGAAATACCATTTGCTCCATTTCTCATATTAGGACTTCTGATAGTCTTTTTTCTAAACATCTCAGTCATGGATTTTTTGGCGATATTTACTTCGTAATAATTTGTAGCACCAATTGGATCTTAGTAACAGTTTCTTTTATTTTTTTCGCTAAAGCACTTATATTGACAGACACTTTTAATGTTGTATAATGTACCAAAATAGTAATTTGACATATAGGTGTTATTTGAGCACAGCTTTTTGGGTATTTTGGCCTTAAAATACGTAGAAAGCTGTGCTCGAGTGAGTGTAGTAAGTAGTTCTGTTAAGGCTTTATATAGAAGACGCGTTTAGTACTATCAAAAATGGGGTACTCGTTTTCAAAACAGACGGTTAGCTACACTCCGTAAAAGTGACAATCTAAAACGAATATATGAATGCGAACAAGAAAATGGCCAGCTCAACAACCGACACCTCGACTCCAATCCGCCTAATTAACCCCTCATTGCAACTGATGCAAGCCGTTCATGTTGTCGGATCAGAATATGTTCCGACCTGTGGTATTCTCGGATGCCTCTGTGAGAGCCATGACGCGGGCTATCGTTACGTGGACATGATCCTCCCGAAAGGGTGGACTATGGAGGACGTATATATCAGACCGGAAACCTCAACTCGGTACAAAAGGAGCTACCTTGCTGCTGAATATGAGGCGATGCAGATAGCTGCTGGTTTGCCTAAAAACGCACCAGCCTGGGCCTTCACTCCTGAATCACGTCGTCTCAAGGGAAAATTCTGCCACGGTAGGGGTGTTAATGTTTCTACCTCCAGGTCTGGCCTCACGGTTGTGACCCTCATGGTGGGATGCAATCCCGACGGAGCAGAAGTTGGATATTGGAAAGAAGAGGAGATCTTCGCCACGTCCAATGGCTGCGACAAAAAAACCAAACAGTTCCTCGAGGAGAGGAGTCAAGATAATAAGGATGAGTTTTTTGGCCGACGTCAGGAAGATGGTTTTTTGTTTGAAGAAGCTGTTAGGATGTATGAGATACCAAGGAGACTCCAATTTCCTTGGCAACTATCAGTCCTCATCAGCATCGCCGATAAAATGCGCACGGCTTCCATCGAAAAATTGTGTGAACTGATCAAGGTCGAAAGTCGCCATGAACAATCCGTGTTGTTGGATCAAATCGGCATTGCGGAATCTGTTGGCGGTGATTTACCTCATCCCCAAATCCGTGACCTTGTAGAAAAGGCGCTGTGGATCTTCCGTGGCACCAATCTATGTGATGTCGAAGGCAAAGCCCCAATGCCAGCTGGTCCGGCGCCGTTTATTGAAGAAGACGTTGAACCGGCAGCACCGAACAGTACACTCAAGAGTGTTAGAGACCGTCTGAAAAGAAAAACCCCTAAACCCAGTGATGTGGTTAGTCCCACATCAGAGGGCGTCGGCAATCCCAAGTCAAAAGAAGGTTGGTTGCCATCAATGGGATCAGTACCGGGTATGTTTGCTATCGGTGCGTTCATGACCGAATTGATAGCTCGCAAACCCTGAGGCTAAAAACCATCACGGTCCGCAGTCTCCAACCCTAACCTCACTAACCCCTAACCGGAAGGCCTCGCCGCTTTCCGCAAGGGGGTGGTGAGGTTTTTCTATACTTACCCCCCCCAACAATTCCTCAAAAATTATCTTTTTATTGATTTGCGTTAATTAATTGTATTCATGGTATAATTAATGCTTATCAATTAATTTACACAAACAAATTTATGTTAACAACAATCGCTGTAATCTTACTTATTCTATGGATTCTAGGTTTGGTTACAACTTACACAATTGGTGGATTCATACATATTCTTCTTGTGATCGCTGTAATTATGATTTTAGTTAGAGTGATTAGAGGAGATAAAATATTATAAAATAACAATTAATAAAATGGCTACCGTAATAAATAATCCCGGAGACAGTAACGGGAATGATACAGGTGGTGGAGCTGGAGCTGGAGTGGTTATTGGAGCAGTGTTGGTTGTTTTGGTTTTAATCGTTGCAATCGTATTAAGCTTGCCTTACATACGTCAACAAATAAATTCCATGACCAACCAGACGCCACCAGTAATTAATCCAACTATTAATGTGCAAATACCGGTTCCTTCAATTCCTGGAGTTGGTACCACAACAAAATAACACAAGCAAATGAATCAACGATGTTAAAAATACACTCAAAATTGGGTGTATTTTTAGTTAATTTTATTCTGAAGATGGTATTTTCAGCTAGACATGGTAAAATAGTAGGGTATAGACGATCTGGCAGACAAGGTCTTTGAGACCATGGTTTGGCCGTATCCTTCGTTTATCAATATAAAAAACAAACATGAATTTAACATATATAATATTAATAGTATTAGTCCTGGTGATTCTTTATTTTATTGTCGTGTATAACAAATTTGTTAGACTCGGTAATAATTCAAAGGAAGCATGGTCTGATATTGAGGTTCAACTTAAAAGAAGATATGACCTTATCCCTAACTTGGTAAGTACAGTTAAGGTGTATGCTACACATGAGAATACAGCATTTGAGAAAGTTTCTAATGCTCGTGCGCAAGCGATGGGTGTTGGGTCTGTTGGAAAGGATGGACACAATGGAACACTGGAAGCAAAAGCAAAGGCGGAAGGGGAGCTTACAAATACTCTAAAGTCACTTTTTGCTGTAGCTGAGGCGTATCCTGAACTTAAGGCAAATACAAATTTTTTGGAATTGCAAAGAGAATTATCTGATACAGAAAACAAAGTTCAAGCATCAAGAAGATTTTACAACGGAAACGTCCGTGATCTTAATATTGCAATAGAGAGTGTTCCTTCAAATGTTGTTGCTAAAATGTTTCGTATACAAAAGATGGAACTGTTTGATTTGCCAGATAATGATGCTGCGCAAAATGTTGTGGAGGTGAAGTTCTAGATAAACTATGGCTACTTTATATACGCATAAAAGTTCAAATATCGGAAAGACATGGCTTTTAATGGCTGTGTTTTTGGTGTTGCTGGTAGCTGTTGGATATTTTGCTAGTTTGTATTTTGGTAACGTAAATATTTTATATATTGCATTTGGTATTAGTATGTTCATGAACGTTTTAAGTTATTGGTATTCAGACAAGATTGCACTTTCTATGGCAGGAGCAAGAGCTGTGAATATGCAAAATGCGGATGAGAGAGAAATTCATAGAATCTTAGAAAATCTTTCAATTACAGCTGGTATTCCAAATCCCAGACTATTTATTATTAACGATCCCGCACCAAACGCATTTGCAACAGGAAGAAATAAAGAGCATGGAGCTGTTGCAGTGACAACTGGACTCCTTCAAACACTAGAGAAAAGTGAGTTAGAGGGAGTGCTTGCGCATGAGTTGGCACACATTGGAAATAGAGACACCCTGCTTGCAACAGCAGTTGTTATTTTGGTTGGCTTAGTTGTGATTGTTTCTGATATTGTCACAAGGTCTATGATTTTTGGTGGTGGTAGAGATAGAGAAAACAATCAAGCTGGCATGGTTTTGATGATTATAGGAATTGTGTTCTTGGTTTTATCGCCAATTATAGCAACGGTAATTCAATTGGCTATTTCAAGGAAGCGTGAGTTCTTGGCGGATTCAACCGGAGCGCTCATCACAAGGTATCCTGAAGGCTTGGCGGGAGCGCTTCGTAAGATTTCTAGCTATGGCGCACCAATGACTCATGCCAACAACGCTATGGCGCACATGTATATTTCAAATCCATTTGGTGCAAAGGCTATGAAAGGGATCAGTAAAATGTTTATGACTCACCCACCTGTGGAGGAGAGGATTAAGGCGCTTTTGAATCATGAATAGTTAATAATATGAATGAAGAACACTTTCAGATAAAAAACATGGGGGATGCTGAGGATGTCAATAGAGACTCGTCAGATAATCAGGAGATTGTACACAGTTCTGATCCTGAGGTTGTAATAAATCCACTCGGAATTAGTGATTCAGAATCTTCAGCTGAAAGAAGATTAACCGATGGAGAAATTGATCATCTTGTTGATAACGCTGAAAGAAAAATGAAAGACAAAGCAGAGCTTGCTAAGATTAAAAGAAAGATGGGGGTTGATCCGTATGAATGCATGACTGAAATCAGAGATGTTAATCCTGAAGATTGGAGTACTGTACTGTTTGATAGATTGAAAGACCCTGCTGTGAAAGAGAAATTTATAGCTTCAAAAGCCGAGGTCTTAAAAAGCGATAATCCATATGATGATGGGGTAGAAGATCAGCCTGAGGATATTGAAGCTAATGGTCTTCCAAAATTTAAATTTATCAAAGAGCATGATACAAAAAAATATCATTATGATGCCATAAGGAATTATGATGATACTGTTAAGAGGGCGTCTAGATACACAACTTATGTTAATGCTTTAGAGGTGATGAAAGGTCCTGAAGCATTAGGAACCGCTAAAGAAAATGGTACAGTTTTCATTGATGCGGAAAGTGACGGCAAACCTTTAAACTCAAGACAGAAAAGTATAATTGAATCACATGAGAAGGGTCATGTAGTTAGAACATTTAATGTAAACGTCAGGGATATTTCAAAAGGTTTTGATTTTGATAAAATACCAAGGGATGCAAAAAGACCTTCGTACCTAAGAAATCCTGATGAGCTTGTGGAAAGAATGTCTCAACTTAAAAATTATTTCGGTTTTAGATCCGATCAGTCTTTCAGTAGAGGGCATTTAAAATATGCCAGAGACCACTATTTAAAAGACACTGGTTTGGATAATAATATGACAGAGTTTTTTGGCACGATAACTCCAGAAAAGGAGGATGAATTTTTAAGAATAATTAATCAGTATCCGATATAAATATGAGTTCAAATATAACTATACAAAAAGCAATACCTGAGGACGCGCAGGGGATTGGCGAAGTGTTTTATAAGACATGGCTTGCAACTTATCCAAACAAAGAATTTGGAGTTACAACAGAAGATGTCGATTTCATTTTTAAGGATATAAAGAAAGCTGATGGAAGTAAGTATGCGAGTCTGCCAGACAATACCGTCTATTTTACTACGAAGGAAAATGGTCATGTTGTTGGTGTTTGTAAATTAGTTAAGCGTGACGATATAAATGAATTAAAATCAATTTACGTTTTACCAGAATACCAAGGAAGGGGAATTGGCAAAATGTTTTGGGCAGAGGCACTTAAGTTTTTCGATTCAATGAATGACACTATTGTTAAGGTTGTTACATATAATAAAGACGCGATTGAATTTTATAAGAAATTAGGCTTTAAGGATACCGGAAAGATTATTTATGATGAAACCTTCAGAATGCAAAGTGGAGTAATTCCGCCAGAGACGGAAATGGTCATCCCGGCAAACAATCCTGCGGCGTAGATAGCGGACTGTAGGCAAAAATATTTAAAATATGATAGAGTAATTGTAACGGAGAGGTGGCAGAGCGGTCTAATGTACTACCTTGGAAAGGTAGCGTGGGCGAAAGTCTACCGGGGGTTCGAATCCCCCCCTCTCCGCAGCGAGTGAGCGAAGCGAACAAGCGAAGGAGAGGAAGAAATCGCTTGAGCGATTTCTGTGGGGGATTCGAAAAGGTTTTCCCATATTTTTGAGAAGTGAGCGTAGCGAACTTTGAAAAAATGGGAAACCTGTACTGAAGCTGTAAGTTTCGAAAAACGTACTCGCGGTCAAAGCCCCGCAGCAAATGAAATGTATCCCAATG
>CAJBHC010000060.1 GCA_903952785.1 uncultured bacterium
ATGAAAAACAAAAAATTAAAATTGGCTACAGGATTGACTTTGGCATTAGCTTTCTCATTTGTATTACTTCCTTTTTTTACTAGTGCTGCTACAACAACACCGTCACTTAGGTCCAAGATTCAAACTAGACCAACCCTAATGACTCAAAATAAGGGTACAACAACCGCAAGAGAGAGAGTTAGAGCGACAACAACTGCTACGTCAACAAAAGGCGTTAAGGAAGTTAAATTGGCAAAAAATATTACGGAGGCTATTACAAAGGCGGATAAGGAAATAGAAAAAAGAATTGAAAGTCTAAATAATACTCTAGAAAAGATTTCTGGAATGAAAAATGTTTCTGATTCTGAGAAGGCGTCAATAAAATTAGATGTACAAGCTGAGATTACAAAATTGGAAGCGTTAAAATCTAAAATTGATTCAGATACAGATTTGGCTACTGTTAAAAAGGATTTAGCGTCAATTACAACAGGCTCTAGAATTTATATGTTAGTTATTCCTAGGATGAATATATTAGCATCAGTTGATAAGGTAAACACCATTTCAACAATGCTTGAGACTATTGTAGTAAAGTTAACAGCAAGAGTAGGAGAGCTAAAAGCATCTGGTACTGATGTTGCCGCAGTTGAGATGGCTCTAGCTGGTATTACAAAAAAAATAACTGATGCAAGGGGTGAAGCATTGACAGCAGAGACTTCAGTTTCAGATTTGGTTCCAGACAATGGAGATAAGGCAAAGATTGAATCAAATAACCTTAGCCTAAAATCAGCAAAAGCCAACATGAAGACAGCAAATCAAAATTTAGAGGATGCTAGAAAATCTATCTCAACAATCACAAAGTTTCTAAAATCTCCAGGAGAGGACTTTAGTAAGCTAGAGAAGATTGACAAAAATGTCAAAAGTGTAAAGGCCAAGACACCGGCTGTAACTTCAACAAGGAAGAAGTAGGAGGGGTGCGGATTGGATTATGTGAATTAGGCGGAGCAAGCTGACTGGAAATAGGCATTTCAATTTAAATAGCAAAAAGCCGCCCTTTTTTGAATATGTTCAGAACAGGGTTTTTTGTGTAGTATAAAATAACCACCTGTGTTAATATATCTACTGGAACTTAGGTTAAACCTAAGTTCCAGTAGATATATGTATAAAAAAGCAAAAAAAGGAGAATATTTAGACATTCTTTTAAGATCAAAAAACAGCGTATTTTCAACAAAAGATATTGCTTTGCTTTGGCGTGATACTCAAACAACATCGTCTCAGGTGAGATTAAACTATTATGTTAAAACTGGGAAAATTATTAGAATCCGCAGAGGTATTTATGCAAAAGATAAAAATTATGATAAGTATGAATTTGCAACAAAGATTTTTAGACCCTCTTATGTGAGTTTTGAAACTGTCTTGGGTTCATCTGGTATGACTTTCCAATATTATGGGAATATCTTTATAGCTTCATATTTAAAGAGGGAAATTAAATGTGATGAACAAGCTTATTCTTTTGTAAAAATGAAAGATTTGATTTTAAGTAATCCAAAAGGAATAGATCAAACAGGCGAGTACGCTATTGCTTCAAAAGAAAGAGCCTTTTTGGATACAATTTACAGGAGTAAAAAGTATTATTTTGATAATCTCACGACGCTTGACTGGGATAAGGTGTTTGAAATATTGCCAATTTTTAATAATAAGAAAATGGAAAAAACAGTACATAAATATTATGATCAATATAAAATTACTAAATAAAAAATTAGGCATAGTATAATTTTTAAAATCACATGACATTAAACTACTCAATACACAAAAATATTCTAGTGCAAATACTTATTGATATTTACTCTGATACAACTATTAGCCCATATTTAGGATTTAAAGGGGGAACATCAGCCTATTTGTTCTATGGTCTAGATCGTTATTCTGTTGATATAGATATTGATATTTTAGACGAAGCAAAAGAAGATTACATTTTTGAGAAAATTGAAAAAATAGCAAGAAAATACGGAGAAGTAAAGGAGGCTCAAAAGAAAAGATTTAATTTAATATTTTTAATATCGTATGATAATAAGGAAAAAAATGCTCAGAATGTAAAGATTGAGATTAACAGAAGGTCTTTTGGATCAAAATATGAAGTTCAGACCTTTAATGGTATTTCAATGCTTGTAATGGTTAAAGAAGATATGTTTGCCCATAAACTCGTTGCTATGCATGAACGTCTAGGAGAAACTAATCGTGATATATTTGATGTTTGGTTTTTTTCAAAAAATAATTGGGAGATAAACAAAGAAATTGTAGAAAAGAGAACGGGTATGCCATATAAAAAGTTTATTGAAGTATGTATCAAAGAATTAGAAAAGATGAACAATAACAATATACTTCATGGTCTTGGGGAGCTTATAACAGAAAAGCAAAAAGCATGGGTAAGATCAAAGCTAAAACTTGAAGCAATTATACAGTTAAAATTAAGGCTAGAGTCAGAAAAATAGTTTATAGCTCGTTATAAGAACCCACTAGGGCAAAGGGAGTCAGGAGGCGCATTTAGTGGTATAATTAGCGTATGGAAAAACAAAACAAAAAAACTACCAAAATCATAATAATTATTTTGCTTTTGATTATAATAGGCCTTGTTGTTTATGTTTTTATAGATAGCAAGGACACAAAGCAGAATAAATTTGCAAATATTAATACTAGCGCAACTAGTACCAAGAATGTAAATTTTGATCCGCTAAACTTTACCTATACACTTGAAGATGAAGAGGTGACACTTGTTGATGGTATTTCTAAAACAGATATTGTACCTGGGTCTGCTGAGAAATTAGAAACAACCGTATATGAGAAACCTGCTATTGGGGACTTGAATGGTGACAAAAAGAATGATTCTGCACTTCTCCTGGTTCAAGATTCTGGAGGAACAGGATTATTTTATTATCTAGTTGCGGTTGTGTCTGATGTCGGTGTTGTTAAAAATACAAACTCTATTTTTATTGGAGATAGAATAGATCCAGTCTCTGTTACAATTGAGAATGGTAAAGTAAAACTCAGTTATATAGATAGAAATGTAGATGAACCAATGACAGCGGAGCCAACAGTTAAAATTACTAAATATCTAGAAGTTAAGAATAACGTGTTGGCCGAGGTTAAATAATGTCTATCTTGAAAAGCTCTCCCCAGAAAAATGCTTATACATGTAAAAATTAAACCAGACAGCAAGGAAGATAAAATCGTAGAAAAAAACGAAATGAGTTTTATTGTTTATGTTAAGGAACCTGCGGAAGACAATAAGGCAAACAGACGATTGATTGAACTCATGGCAGAAAAATTTAATATCGTAAAATCAAAGGTGAAAATTGTAACGGGGCACCACGCACCCTCTAAGATTTTGGATATCTTGGATTAGATTTTCCTGGGCCGGTGCCAGTTTTTTTGGGGATGGATTAATCCCGCAATGCCCGAAGTGCATTCAATATCACCAACACATCAATAACCTCCTGAAGTATTGCGCCTGAGATTGGTCTAATATATCCAAGTAGGGCAAAGATCATTGCAATTACAGAGAGTCCCATTCCAATAAAAATTGATTCAAAAGCAATTCTCATTGTCTTTTGGCTAATCTCTGTTAACTCCAAAACTTTAGCAGTATCATCCGATGTAATTATTGCATCAGCCGTATCGGTTGAAGTTGTTGAACCATGATACCCTAGTGCAATTCCAACAGTTGCCCTTCCAATTGCTGGAGCATCGTTGACTCCATCGCCAACCATGACAACTTTCTTTCCTTCTAATTCATATTGTTGTACCAAATCCATTTTATGCTCTGGTAGACAGCTGGCAACAATTTTTGAGAATCCCAACTCGTGCCCAATCTTTTCTGCCCTTTCTACAGTGTCTCCAGTCACTAAAACAATCTCTGAACCGGTCTCTTTTATCTTCGCTAATATTGATGCTATGTCAGTTCTAATTTTATCTTCAAATATTATAATAGCGGATGCTGTGTTATTTATGGCGATATAAACCGCCATTTCACCATTATCCTTAGCTTGCTTCTCAATACTCTTTGCTTCGTCACTGATTTCAATATCAACTGATTGTAAATATGATCCGCTTCCATCTCTGACTTTTATCTCCGTATCCCCAGTCTTTATTGTTCCGCTAATTCCTTTGCCAATAGTCTCTTCAAACTTTTCTGGAATAAATAAATCCAACTTCTTTTCATTTGCATAAGCGACAACGCTTTCAGATAGGATGTGGGTAGAGAATTGTTCGATGGAGGCAGAGAGTGCAAGAATCTTATCTTCCGAGAGATTATTTTCCCCGGCCGGTGCGTTATTCAAAATGATAATTTCCTTGACCTTGGGTGTGCCAAAAGTCAGTGTTCCTGTCTTGTCAAAAAAGAATGAATGAGCCTTTGTTATGTTTTCAAAAACTCCACCGTGTTTAACGATGATCCCTTTTTTAGCAGACCTACTCATTCCAGCGATGAATGCAATTGGTGCTGCAAGAATAAGGGGACAAGGAGTGGCAACAACCAAAACTGCAACAACTAATTTTGGATCAATAAACCAAGCAATACCTGCTATTACAAAAGTTATGAAGGTAAATATTAAGCTAAACTTATTTGCCAATCTTACCGCTGGAGCTTTCTTCTCCTGTGCTTTTTCTACGAGTCTGATAATAGAAGAGAAGGTGCTTTGTTCATGATTTGTTGTAGTCTTAATATAAATTATATCTATTGTATTAATACTTCCACTCCAAATTTTTGAACCGGTCTTTACTTCTCTTGGCATTGGTTCACCTGTAATCATTGATTCATCAATTGATGATATTCCAGAAACTACCACTCCATCAACTGGAGTAACTTCTCCTCGTTTAATCATCAATGTATCACCAACATTTATTTCTTGAACAGTAATGTCTTCAAAATCAACATTTTCAGCTGGTTCTGTGATGTTGCCACTTTTGTTTTTTACTCTATGAGCTTTTGTAGGTGCAAATCTAAGGAGGTTTTCTAGGGCGCTTTTTGCTTGGCCTTCAGCGTATTTTTCTAACGATTCACCACCGGAGAGCATTAGCAATATTATTCCTCCAGCAATATGTTCTCCAATTACAATGGTTGAGATAATGGCAACAAGTGCAATCAAATCAACACCAAATTGCTTTTTGTAAGTTGAAAGAGCAATATTATACAGAGTGGGTATAGTACCTAGTATCGTAATGTAGAGAATCACTTTCTCAATAAACCCCACCATTTCTGTAGATCTAAATATCACATAGGTTATTAAGGAGATGAGAACGATAACAGCAATGACGGTATTTAGGTTTATATATTTTTTCATGGTATTTAGTCATTATTTTACAACTTATTTGAGGATTTTGCATTAACAGAGAAAAGTATTAGAATAAAGAGAAACTATGCCTAATCCAAAAACAACAAAAACAACAGAATTGAAACCCAGTGCCAAATCAACAACAGCGAAAAAAGCGGAGAAGAAGACAGGTAAAGATATGAATAGCCATAAATATATATTTGTAATCGGAGGCGTGATGTCAGGAGTTGGAAAGGGAATTACCACCTCATCTATCGGAACAATTCTTGAAGCCAAGGGGTATAAGATAAATATAATGAAAGTAGATCCGTATCTGAACGTAGATGCGGGGACAATGAACCCCACCGAACACGGTGAGGTTTTTGTTATGGACTCGGGACTAGAAACTGATCAGGATATGGGAAATTACGAGAGATTCTTAAATAGGTCTCTTAAGAAAGAGGATTACATGACATCCGGAATGGTTTATAAATACGTAATAGATAAGGAGCGTGCGCTTGGCTTTGGAGGAAAATGTATTGACGCTGATAATATCAGAGATGAGATTGTTACAAGATATGAATCTTCTGCGAAGACAAATCAATCAGATGTTACTGTAGTTGAAATTGGGGGAACAGTTGGAGATTATCAAAACGTAATGTTCATTGAAGCGGCGCGTGTTATGAAGCTCCGTCATCCAAGAGACGTGGTTTTTGTTATGGTTTCTTATATGCCAATACCAAACAAGATTGGCGAGATGAAAAGTAAGCCAACACAAAATGCTGTTAAGCAATTAAATTCTTACGGAGTGCACGCAGATTTTATTATCGCAAGAAGTGAACTTCCAGTTGATAAGAAGCGAAAAGAAAAAATTGCTTTCTCTTGTAATGTACCGGTAGAGAATATAATCTCAGCTCCTGACATTGATAGTATTTATGATGTTCCAGTTAACTTTGAAAAGGATCAGCTTGGAGAGATGATAACAAGGGCGTTATCACTTCCACATAAAACTACAAACATGAGAGGTTGGAAGGGGTTTGTTGCGAATGTTGCAAAAGCTAAAGAGCCCACTTCAAAAGAGGTTAAAATTGCGGTTGTTGGAAAATATTTTGACTCAGGAGATTTTGTTTTTTCCGATGCCTATGTTTCTGTAATTGAGGCCATTAAATTTTCTGCATATAAGCTTGGGGTAAAAATAAAGTTGTCCTGGTTAAATTCTAAGGATTTTGAAAAGGATCCAAAAAAGATTAAAGATTTGAAAGTATATGACGGAATAATTGTTCCAGGGGGTTTTGGTAATTCTGGAATTGAGGGTCTGATTAAGACAATAGAATTTGCCAGAATAAACAAGATTCCATACTTTGGACTTTGTTATGGAATGCAATTATTGGTTATTGAATATGCAAGAAACATCTTGGGTTGGAAGGATGCAGACACTGCGGAGATTAACCCACTATCAAGCCACCTGGTTATTGATATAATGCCCGATCAGAAGATTAAACTGGACAATGGTCACTATGGTGCTTCAATGCGTTTGGGTGCGTACGATGCTGTCATAGAGAAGGGGACAGTTGCTTACAAGGCTTATGGAAGGACAGAGATTAGCGAGAGGCACAGACATAGATATGAAGTTAATCCATTGTTTGTAGAGGAAATAAAGAAGGCGGGGTTAGTCTTTTCTGGAAAATCGCCAAATGGAAAATTGATGGAAATTGCCGAGCTTCCAAAGTCAGAGCACCCATTCTTTTTAGGTACACAATTCCACCCAGAGTTTTTAGCAAGGCCGCTTGATCCACATCCGCTTTTTACAGAATTTTTGAAGGCAATATTGGGGTTATAGACGTACTCGTTTAGTCATGATAACATCTTTGAATATATAAGTTCCTTGATGTTTCTGTTTAGCTGTACCTTTTGGGAAGCAATATCAAATTGACGTGTCTTAAGATCAAGACGTTGATTGCTTGTGTTTCAAAAGGTACAGCTAACTAGGTAGTAAGCTGTCGTTCTATAATCCACAAACTGAAACACTGTAATAATGAAAAAGATTCGTCAACTTGTAAGTGACCTTTTTACCCACGGTAGCTGGTCTGCTAGAGAGGCTACTCAGCCAATATCTTTGGTCCTAAAAGATAGTCTTGATGATGTCAAAGGTTCTGTCGCTCTTATCCACGATGGGGGCAGGTTCGGCACAAATTCAACCGGATATTGGAGATTGGTTTTTTCAAGTAGCACTGGGGATGTCTGTAATATCTTTAGGGTGATTGATCAATTTGCCAACGGTCAAAGCCTTTTTGCCATTGAACAACCAATAAATTGTGTCGTTGATGCAATTTGTTGTCCAACGGCAATATTTCAACATGAAGAAGCTCATTTCACTGGTTTGTCTTTCCTGGACGGAATATTGAAAATCAATGGAGAAATTGGCGACCCTTATTGGAAAAAACTGGTTAATCACATGTGTCTCGTTTTTTTGCCGGAATATTTTAATGAGATAAGCTCTAGCTTACTATCAATTGACCTCAATCCTGTGAAGTTTACAGAGCCGTCTGCACCTTCACCATCAGCCGCTTGAACCTGTTACCCAAGGGAAGACCTGTCGTCCCGCTGGGTGATGGGTTCTTTTCTTTTTTTAATACCGTCTAGTTCTACAAGGAAAACATTACAAAAAATTATTTCAACTCAAACATCGCAAAATCGTTCTTAAACAAGAACTTGGACATGTGGTAGATTGTGTAAGTAATAAAGAATGCAGACAGAACATCTATTGAGTAGTGAAGATGGCCCATTAGAACTATCGCACCAAAGAAGATTGATGTGGCAAAGAATAATATTCTAAGAACTTTTTCTTTCCAGAAAATTAAACAAAGAAGAAAGGGGAGGCCTGTGTGGGCTGAGAAGAATAAGTCACCACCAAAGGTGAACAGCTGCATCCAGTTTGCTGAATCTAATCCAATAATAAGTCTATCTGGAAATGGTCCAATATGAGTAAGGGATACAAAGGTGCTTCTAATTAAAATAAACAGCGCGATGCTTTTTAATATGAAAGGAATTTGATGTGGTTTATTAAAACAGTAAACAAAAAGAACTGCCCACATGACGATGGGTCCGTAGATAAATATGTTGTGAACATCGTAAACGGGAATGTTACTTAGGACGATGTCATTCACGGAGTTTCCTGCTTTGAATGTTGCAAATCTTCCCGCATAGAAGTTAGCAACGAGAGCCAGCCCAACAAGAATGAGCCCGTCTATGATTGCAACCGTATATGTTTTACTTTTTAAATATGCTAAATGCTTTGGATTGATATTCATAATATAAGTATTTTGCTATTTTAGCATTGTTTTGGGAAGAGATAAAGAATTTATGTGAATTTTTTACGAATTTTATTACAAAATATTGCGACCCCCGCCACAAAACTTTAAGTGTTTTGAAAATTTGGCAAAAGAAATACCGCCGGCGGTTGCCGGCGGGGGTGAGGGTTAGTGTTACTGGAACTTGGAAGGTGGATTATGGGCGTCAGTCATTGAAGCCGAGCTCATCCCTTACTCCATCAAAGATTCGCCCTTCTGGGATTGTTCTTACAAGGGAGTTTCCGAGTCTCAGTAGATTCCCCTTCAGTTTGTCTTCATTTGGGTGTGTACTTGTCAGGCCGTCGTATTCAATTTTGAGTGTCACACGTGCCAGGTGCTTCATGGCCAAATATAGGAAGTGGTCAATACCCCTCGACATCTCGTCGTATTCCCCGACTTGAATCAAATCTATCCGTTCGGCAAAGTACCTTACGGTTTTTCTGTGCTTGCTCCATTTCAAGGCCATTTGCACCTTGGGAGTTTTTCGGATGTTTTTGATCCGCATTGCCCCCCAAAGGAAAATGGCTACGATTAGGATATCCATGCCGACAGTCATGAAGTTTTCAGAGATACTGCGGATGTCCAGCTTCATGCTGGATTCTATCGTCACGGCTGTCATTAGGAGTGTCCCCATGACAGCCGTGAGAATTGCGGCAAGCTTTGTGGTCTGCCACCCTTGGTAGCAACTCTCTGCATTGTCCTTAAACACCATTCCCCTGTCCTTAGGGTGCACTATTCCGTTATGTTGGGCGAAGTAACGTCCAATCATATGGGTGACACGGTCAATTTGTTGTACTGATTGTTTTTTCATCTTGTTTGTCTGTGTTTGTTTGTTTGCCTAAGACCTAGGTTTTTCATCGGTTCAATGATGTGGCTTCATGCCCAGATGTCAAACGAGTACCCGCCAAGGCACTCGGGTTCAATGACACCCTTTTTGCCTAGCAGAGTATTTTGGCTCTAACTCTGGCGTTATTATAATACATATAGCATTATAAGTCAATAGCGATGAATTTAGCCTTATTTTGTTGTTGTGTCTCTGAAAGAATACACATTTTCCTGCGTAGTACTATAATAGTGGGTGTAGGGTAATATCCGCAACAGAATCCAAATAGTAGAGGGTAATGCGATGTATGCAAACATGACTGATATTCCACATAAAACAGATGAAGAGTTGTCAGTCCTTTTAATGGCATCAGATTATTCTGCCATGGCTGTTTTAATTGATAGATATCAAAAGCCCTTGTCCAGGTATTTAAGACGTATCGGTGTCTATAAAGAAGAAGATATTCAGGATCTGCTTCAAGACATTTTCATAAAGATATACAAGAATATAAATTCGTTCAATAAAGACCTATCATTTTCATCGTGGATTTATAGAATTTCCCACAATGAGGCAATTAGTTTTTTTAGACGTAATAAAGTCAGGCCTGAAGGAAATATGATCGATGATAGTGAAGAGCTACTATTTAAAACTGAAGATGAAAGTATTAACCTAGCAGAAGAGATTGATCAGACACTGAATGCCAAGGTGTTGCAAGAAGCTATTTCTGAACTTGATCAGAAATATAGAGATGTCTTGGTCCTCCGGTATTTTGAAGACAGGGATTATGAAAATATCTCTGATATTTTGCAAATACCAAAGGGGTCAGTTGCAACATTGATTCACAGGGCTAAGAGTAGGTTAAAAGAAAAAATGCAAAAGTTATGGAAAATCAAATAAATAATAAACAAATCAATAATGAGACCGGCGAGGAAAATCTAAAATCGAAAATTTTGGATCTAATTGAGCGGGACAAAATAAAACCCACGTCAAAGATTTATTTTGCTGTTAAAGATAAAGCCCTC
>CAJBHC010000061.1 GCA_903952785.1 uncultured bacterium
CATGCATAATAACCAAGTCAGATTATTAGCAATTCCAAGCACTGTAACCCCTGCCGAGCAATTCAGAGACCCAAGCAGGAGCAGTACTTGATTTTTTATTTCATGACAACAGATACAAATACAACTGATTCAGCGGTTTCCACAGAAGAAGTTAAGACAGCTAGTGTCCTAAATGACACAGAGATGGAGGCGGCGGAGGCTATCGCACAAATGAACACAAGTGTGATGTCAAAGATTATTGCAGATTCACATACTCCCCCAAGTGTTACAGATATTGTGGAGGGTAAGGTTATTGCAATAGACAAGAAGGGAGTTTTTATTGACCTTAGACCATATGGAACTGGAATCATTTATGGTAGAGAATACATAAGTGCCAGAGACATTCTAAGAAAGGTTAATATTGGAGACAGTATTGCCGCAAAGGTGGTTGAAGTTAATAATGCAGATGGTTATATTGAACTTTCACTTAAGGAAGCTAAGCAAGCACTTATCTGGAGTGAAGCTGAGAGCGCAATCAAAAACAACACAGTTTATGATGTTCCCGTTCTTGAAGCTAACAAAGGAGGTTTACTTATGGCATGGCAAGGTATTCAAGGATTCCTTCCAGCATCTCAATTGAAAGCTGAAAATTATCCAAGAGTAGAAGAAGGAAACAAAGATAGAATTCTTGAGGAACTTAAAAAACTTGTAGGACAAAAGCTTTCAGTTACAATTATCGCAGCATCACCAAAGGAAGGTAAACTAATCTTCTCAGAGAAG
Source organism: uncultured bacterium (assembly GCA_903952785.1). Lineage (GTDB taxonomy): Bacteria > Patescibacteriota > Minisyncoccia > Phycocordibacterales > CAIZLB01 > CAIJKW01. The sequence goes on from CAJBHC010000061.1 coordinate 760, forward strand.
AATATCGCAGAAGGTGGTGAGAAAGAAAAGGTTGCAAGTAAATACGTTGTTGGCGATGAAGTTGAAGGAACTGTGACTGGAGCAGTTGATTTCGGAGTATTCGTTAAACTTGAAGAAAATCTAGAAGGCCTAGTTCATATTTCAGAAATTGACTGGGCGCTAGTTGAGGATCCTCGTACAATGTTTAAGGTTGGAGAAAAAATTAAAGTAAAAGTTATAGAAATTAAGGATGGTAAAGTTTCTCTATCAATCAAAGCTCTTAAGCCAAATCCATGGAAGGATGCTGAGAAGAAATACAAGAGAGACGATATCGTCACTGGAGTTGTAATTAAGTACAACAAGCATGGAGCTCTTGCAAGTATCGAGGAAGGAATCGCCGGCCTAGTTCACGTTTCAGAATTTGGAAGTGAAGTTAAGCTAAAGGAGAACCTTGAACTTGGTAAAAGTTATACTTTTAAGATAAGTCTATTTGATGCGAAGGAGCAAAAGATGGCACTTTCTTTTGTTGACAAAAACAAGAAATAGGATTAAAAGTAAGGGGTGCAGGCACAATTTCTTTATTTTGTACGGCCAATGTTGGAGCCAAACTGCTGTTTGATTCCAACGCTGGCTGTACAATATATGTGAAGCGCGCCGACGATGCACAACACCAAAACCCGCATGAAAATGCGGGTTTTGGTGTTTTTTACAAACAAAACCCACCAACTCATGGTGGAACCGGTGGGTCCTATGCTGAGTTGGTGGGTCAATATTATTCTTTGGGGACTACGGCATAGTATGATTTTGGATTGAAGTAAATCCATCCAGGTGAATGAGAAAGATATAAAGACGGACCAGATTTATTAAATAGAATATCTAGTGCACAAACATGCCTTCCAGCTTCCTCACATGGACTCATTACCGATAATTTTCCTTCACAATATTCGTAGAGAAGATAGAATTGTCTTTTCTTCATCCTTTTTAGCGCGAGACACAAATGCACAACCTGCCATGCAGATAAAGTGTCTCCCCACAAAGCCTTGTTGAAATCCCACACCCTTGAGTAACTATTTCCAGTAAGACCAAGATCTTCTGGTTTTCGCAAACAAACTTGAAACGCTCCCTCCACGCAAGGCACAATGGAGAAGATTTGGTCTAATATCCATTTATCGCTATCACTTGAAGAGCGAGTATTTCTCTTGATAAAATTCTTTAGCTCTCTTTTTGAAAACGCGGGAATACTGATAAAAATATCGCGACGACGGATTTCCTTGATTTTAATCATTGATTCTTCTTCTGACATAAACAATCCTTTCTATTTGAGGTTCTAATTCAATTAATATAATACTTAGACAAAATAAACAAAGATAGCGAAGAGGTCCTCACTAGAAAATATTGCACCAGCTACTACAATTTAAGCATCATGGAAACAAACACAAAACCCTGCGTATACTGTACGCTACCAGAAATTAAGAATCGTGAAATTATAAAAAATGATTTGGCGTGGGCATTTCCAACAAACATTCCTATAACACCGGGGCATACTCTTATCTCGCCTATTCGTTGTGTAAAATGCTTGGCGGAACTAACTACACATGAAAGGTTAGCAATCCTTAATTTGGCAGACAAAATAATTGACTCGCTTAAAATAACCTATGGAGCAGAAGGCTTTAATTGTGTTTGGAATCAAGAGAAACTGGCAGGGCAATCTGTTCCACATTTCCATCTACACATAATCCCAAGAAAAGATGGTGATAGCGGACTTCTCGGATATGACCCTAGGAGCATGCTTTATAGAACTGGAGACAGAGAACCCACGGAAGAATCTGAGCTTTTAAAAATTAGGGATTTAATTAAAGGCAACTTAAGGTAATCGCCAACATATAATCAATAGATCACGGCATCTTATCCCCTTTTCTCACACTCTCAGTTACAAACATCGGCATTCTATGGACTGAGCCGTCCTTGATGGCTTTTAGGACTGTTGTAATTCCAGCAATTGAGTCAAATGGGTCAGATTCATTTGTAATCGCCCTATCAATTGGAACCCACATATTTTTACCATATTCAGTCTCCTCCAACATCTCTCCGTAACATTCATCAGAATATGCTATTGGGAATAACATATCAGAAAATAGTTCATCCTTAACGTACATCAATCTTCTCTCCATTCCAAGAACCTTAAACGATGCTTCAAGCCCTGTCTCTATCTGCAACTTTCTATTAGCCGCATCCTCAATTGATTCACCCTTTCTAACTACACCTCCCATAACACCAACCTTTCCAAAAGATGGATGAGAAGTTCTAAGCTGATTTAAAATTTGAATTTCCTTGTTGTGAATTCTAGAGACTATCGTAATTACATTTAATTTAAACAACCCTGCGGAGTCAGGTTTCTCTGGCTTAGTAAATGGATCCGCCATGTACTTAACACCAAATTCCGATAGAGAATATCCATCTTTTGCTTTATTCAAAAAACCTTTTTTAACCAAAAATTGCAAGTGATAATTAAATAAATCATTTGGAATATCTCTGAATTGAATATCGCTGTAACGTAGTGAGCTCTCATTTTTTAAAGCCTTGAGAATACGATTCTGTATTGGTGAGAGGATGTTTATGTTATTCATGGTTGAGTATTATTTAGACACTATACTATATTTTGGGTGTTTTTGAAATTGAGTGATTTGGTGTTGTTGGCTAGTTTACCCCCCAAGTGTTTGCCCCACTGGTACAGCTTGTTACTTCATATAATCTTCGGCATTTCTTTATAATTTCTTTATAGAAACTTTGGGGGTGGTTTGCTATAACTATCATCAATGAAGCGATATGCATTTATTGATGTTCAAAATACTGAAACCACAACGCTGAAGGTGTTGGGTTTTGAAGTGGATCATCAAAAGCTTTATTTATACCTAAAAGAAAGGTGGTTTTGTGAAAAGGTTTTCTTTTATCCAGGAACTGAATATGGAGATGTTGAAAGAGAAAATATCTTCAAGAAAATTTCAGAAATTGGCGGAATTGTTCGTCCAAAATATTATTATAAATATAAAAACAAAGACAAATTAAATGTCGTAAGTTGCCCTCAATGCAATACTCAATTTTCTAATAAAGTAGATATGGGGTATACGTGGAAATGTAATTGTGATGTTGAAATGACCATTGATATTTTGGAACACTGCCGAGAAAACGCAGAATTATTGATATTTACAGGAGATGGCGATTTTGGATCTCTTGTAGAGAAGGCTGCAATAGATAAATCGAAAGTGTTCTTAATTTCAAACATGCAAAAGACATACAACAATCTAACAAATTCTAGATTTGCTAAGAAATTAAAACTGCTGGTTGAAAAATATCCTGAAAAAGTCATATATGTAGATATAAACGATTGGAAAATGAGAGTTAAAAAAGATTTTAAGCAAAATGAAAACGCCGTACAGGCCGGCGGTTTCGAATGAGTATTTATATTATATGCCAACCAATATTTTTGTCAAATTCAAAATCTTAGACAAATGAGAACACCGTACAGGCCGGCGTTTTCTAAGGATTAATACAATTATATATGATCAGTGTTTTTTAAATGATCAAATTTCATCTCACCCTGCTTAAAATACAAACCATATTTAATTTCCGCGCCTCCCTTCAACATTTTTTGACGTACTTTTTTTTCTTTAATGCTCGGTCCGGTATTGCCTAGGCGA
>CAJBHC010000062.1 GCA_903952785.1 uncultured bacterium
AAGTAAGATCAGAAGGATTATACTCTTGGTACTGTTCGGTCGATCCTAGATATGTGACATCAACTTTATTTTCAGCTCTTAAACCATCCCATTTATATAGGCTATAAATGATCGTCATATCTTCATCTTTATTAGAAGGATTCACAATAGGAAGAGAAATATCTATAACTTTATCCTTTTGATGGTTAGTCATAAATGCCATAACATTATGAACTTGATCATTGAGGGTTATACGAGTTTGATCTAGATATATACCTTGAGGATTTGAACCCCCAACATTAAAATTCAATTTTGAAGCAATAATGTCATTTGTAAATGAAAGTCCAGCTTGATTGAATCGATCATTATCGTATGCATAGAAAAAGATTTGATAATTTCCTTTTGAAGAATTTAATGGAAGTATGTGGGAATAATTCACATCAAAACTTCCACCAGCATTAAGAGTTATGTTTTCTGCAATATTAAAATCATCAAGTGTAATAATTTCTGATCTTAAATATTCAGGGTTAGGAATGTTTTTAACCAAGCGTGCCTTAACAGTTAAGTTGGTTATAGGATATTTGTTGTTGTTTTTTATCTGACCCCTAAGTAGCACAGGGTCTCCAGGCATATAATTATGTGTATCTGTTGATAAATTCACATCAACACCACCAAAGTCATAATAATCAAAACACGATGCAGGTTCACCTTGTTTAAATGATTCCGGATTTATATTTAGCAATTTTTGGGATCCAGAAGATTGGGGTGAGGTTGAATTGTGATCACCAAGGGAACTAGTGGATTTTTTAATTTTAGAAACAACATCCATATTTTCTTTATCGATTCTAAAACCATTCTTGTCGTATTTTGTAAAATCTAACTTTGTTGGAGATATAGTTTGAGCAGACACGTACCCCCACATGGACAAGGAAAAAACAGAGGTTAGTAACAAAATTATTAAGTTTCTTTTAGACATGTTAAATATAATTAGTTATTTCAATTAAGACACTAAAATTATATCAGAAAACTCTAAAATTATCCAACAAAACTAATTAATAATAAAGTAAAAGTACAAGCCAGCAATGATGGATTGGTAATTATTTTTATATTTTGATCTGCTTAGCCTTCTCCAAATATGTATGATCGATGTGTATATACAACAATCATGTATATTTTCATCAATTTCTTTGATATCCTCAAAGCTTTTATGTGGACTATTTATTATTTCAGATTTCATGTGCACGGAATTATAACAAAAACAACAACCTTGACAATCAGTAAAAAATACAGAAAATCTACTGGAAAAATTAATGCTTTTTGCTTAATTAAGTCATCTGATACACCCGGACCATCGCAGGCCTAAGTACCTTCTCCTTGAACATATACCCTTTCTGAAGTACAGCAGAAACTGTGTGATCAAACTTTGCATTATCAGTGTTATCTACCCCAATCATATGAAATTTTGCAGGATCTGCTGGGTTTCCAATCTCACCAAATGCCTTTATCCCATTTTTGGTTAGAATTCCCTTAAATTGATTGTAAATTGTCTCCATTCCACCCCTCCATTCTCCAGAAACTGCGTTCCAAGCCTCTTTATTTGACATTGCCATATCAAAGCTGTCTATTACCGGCAGAAGCTCTTCTAGGAGGCCTTGTGTAGCAAATTTATAGAATTCCTGCTTAGATTCCTCATCTCTTCTCCTGATATTTATAAACTCGGCCTTTTCCTTTTGCCAACCAGTTAGGTATTGCTGTTTTTCCTCAATTGCAACTCTCAGCTTCTCCCTTAGCTGCTTTAGCTTGGCAGAAGTTCCAAGTTCCTTGCCCTCTTCGTCAGTATCAACAAACTCCTCGGTTTCAAGGTCGTCAAATGTTCCATCCTCTCCGTTCAAGGAATCATCAATATCACTTGCCGTTTTTGGAGCGGTAGTTAAATCATCATCAAGTTGTATATCGTTGTTTTGGTGTTTGTTTTTGTCGTCTTTCATAGGGTTCTGATTATATATTAGGCCGTACCTTTTGTTAAGTTGTTTAGCTGAGCATTGTATATTCTAGCGTAGTGTCCATCTTTCTTCATTAATTCATCGTGATTTCCATTCTCTACAACCTTTCCGTCTTCAATTAGTATAACCCTGTCTGCTTTTTTAATTGTAGCCATATCATGGCTAATATACAGAACAGAAATAGTCCTTGGAAGCTTTTCCAATTCTTCAAATATCTCAATTTCTGATTCTGCATCAATGGCGGCAGTAGGTTCATCGAGAATCAGGACTGAACATTCCTTATAAAATGTTCTCGCAAGCGCCATTTTCTGCATCTGTCCAGTTGAGAGAGATTCTCCTCCATAAATTTTACCTATAACAGAATCATATTTATCTTTCCATTTTTTTACAAAAACATCTGCCCCACTTTTTTTAATACTTTCCATAAACCTTTTATTATTAATTTTATTTGATCTGGCGTAGTTACTTACCATTATAGAATCTTTGATTGTTGAAGAGTTGTATACATTGTATAGTTGCATCAAAGCTGAGACATGAACCCACCAATCTTCAGGTCTAATATTCTTTAAATCAATTCCATTTATGGTTATCTTACCCGAAGTCGGATCAAAAATTCTTAGCAATAACTTAACAATTGTTGATTTTCCAGCTCCATTAATTCCAACAAGTCCTACCCTTTCTCCTGATTTAATAGTAAGAGATAAATCATTCAAGACGTATGTATCAGTTTCAGGATATTTAAATGAGACTTTATCAAAAATAATTTCAGGCGAAACAGGAAAGTCCTTCGCAGTTATTTTAACGGGATTTTTAGTTTTTATTAGTGGTTTAATTTCCAAATAATCAATAATCTCATCAACCAAAGTTATATTTTCTTCCTGATAAGCGATCCCGACGAATAAGTCTGAAATAGAACTAGAAAATCTTTCTATTGTTTGGATGTAAAACAAAAATGCACCAATCAATATTACCCCGGATGTAATATTATTTATTAATATAAAAATTATACCAATAAAGCTAATGATGTTTAGAATTTCAACAAGAAAATATTTTTTATAACGGCTCTTTTCGTTTTTAATTAATTCAGCGATTGTTTTTTCTGAAAGATTATAAATCTGATTTTTAAAGAAATCTACCGCTCCAAATCTTTTAACTTCAGGAAGAGAAGAATCACCAGTCAGCATTCCCCTATGTTGATAATATCGTCTTCTAACAATTCCAGCCCCATCAGACCAAATACTCCAGTTTTTTTTACCATATTTCTTTTCTATTAATATTTGTGGAATAATTGATATTAAAGACAACAAAAATATCCTCCAATCTAAAAACCAAATAATAACAGATGATGTTATTACCGATGCAATTGGCGCAATTATATTAATGAAATAGACCATTATTTGACTAACTGGACTAGTACCATTTCTGAAGGCTCTTTGAACTAGATTTTGGAAATCCTTACTTTCCATTATTCCAGAATCCAAACTGATTGTATGCTCAACGTAAACTCTCTCTAGAGATTCTTGTACCCTGTATCTCCAGACCGTATTTAAATACTGTCTCAGACTAGTCATTAAGCTTTGCAGAGATTTAATTCCTGCCCAAGCTAGAGCAAATAAGGCAACAGTTTTAAGACCTCCCGCTGGATTGTTCGCATAATCAATGAGTTTGTTTATAATATCAGATGATATTTTCGATGATAGAAACGGGATTTGTGATGTAGCTAAAATGAATATCGCTAAAAAAACAGTTAAATACGGGTTGAATTTTAGGAAATTCTTAAAAGTGAACTTAAAAACTTTTAGTGTTTTCTTCATAAAATAATTTAATTTATTGATTCAGCAGACGATTTAGCAAAATCGCCACGGGCTCACCTACTGGGTAATCTTACCAGACTTTAGTAATAAATTGAAATAACTTATACATGCCATAATTTAGGTTCATCATTATATAGACAAAAACTCCTTTGTGAGGAGCTTGTGTCTTTTTGTTTTTAGAAAGAACTATCTATTCTAGTATTAACGCTTTGACCACTGTGGAGCCTTTCTCGCTTTCTTCAATCCGAACTTTCTTCGCTCCTTTGCTCTTGGATCTCTTCTTAGAAGTCCTTCACTCTTAAGTACACCACGAAGCGCTGGAGTATGTTTCTCAATTGCACGGGCGATGGCGTGTCTCACTGCTTCAGCTTGTCCAGCAATTCCACCTCCTATTACCTTTACGGTGATTGCAAACTTGTGTTCTGCCAAATCAAGTGCAGCGATAGCTTTTCCTTGAAGTGTTGCGGTCTTGAAGTACTCAGCTAATTCTTTGCCGTTTACTGTTATAGAAGACTTTGTAGCCTCAGTGATTCTAGCTCTAGCACTTGCCGTCTTTCTTCTTCCTATTGTCTCTGTATATTTTTTATGTTCACTCATATTATTATTTAAATTACGATATTGATGGTTACTCAGTTACTGTTAAGTGAGTCATCATCTTTGCCTTAAGCTTATTATCAGGAAGCATTCCGTTAACAGCAATTCTAAACACCTCTGAATATCCCTTATCCTCAATAACCTTGGACATTGTTCTTATTCTTTGTCCTCCAGGATAACCTGAATAGTTCTTATAGTACTTATCATCTTTTCTTTGAGCGTTGATATCAGCCTTTGATGTGTTGATTATCTCAACTGTAACCTCAGGAATTGAATTCTTTGAATAGTTCACACTATTCTTACCCATAAGTATTGAAGCAGCTTCTTGTGCCACTCTTCCTATCTTTTTGTTTTTTGCGTCTATTACGTACTTCATATATTTATAATTATTTAGAAATTAGTTCAATTGCAGCCATCTTACTTCCATCTGATGGACGACGATCAAGTTTAATAATTCTTGTATAACCTCCGTTAACTTCAAGGTACTTTGGAGCGATTATATTTGAAATCTTGTGTGAAATAGTGTTGTTAGCCATTCTTGACTCAACTTGTCTTCTTGAGTGAACAGTATTTTGGCGAGCGATAGTTATCAACTCTTCAGCGTATGGGCGCAATTCCTTTGCCTTAGCTTCTGTTGTAACAATTTTACCATGCAAGAAAAGCTCACGAGCAAGTGAACGTAGCAGTGCTCTGCGTTGGTTTGTCTTTCGACCGAATTTTCTGTTTGCATTATGATGTCTCATGGCTTTACTTTTATTTCTTTAATAATTACTAATTTTGACTATTCTTTAAGGTCAAGACCTAGAGAACTTAGTAGAGATTTTATTTCTTCTAGTCCTTTATTTCCTAATCCTTCAATATCAAGAATATCTTTTTCCTTTTTACGAATAAGACCTCCGATAGTTCTAATATTTGCATTAACAAGTGCGTTAGTTGTTCTTTGAGATAGATCAATTGATTCAATACGAGTCTTAAGAGCGTCATCAAGTGCCTCTTTGTCCTCTAGTGTTGCAACTTTTGAAGATTCCTCAGCTACTTCCTTTTCTTTGTTTTGAGCAGCAACTTCAATCTTATCTTCTTTAAATCCAACAACAGCTCTTAATTGATTGATCATTATTTCAATTGATTTCTCAAGTGCGTCATGTGGAGTTATTGTTCCATCAGTTTGAATCATAAGGGTTAGCTTATTGAAGTCAGTTCTGTCTCCAACACGCATTTCCTCAACATCATAGTTTGCAGAAATTACAGGAGAAAAAGCAGCGTCTAGTGCAATTGCACCGATCTCTACTCTTTCCTTCTCTACCTCTTCCTTTCTAACGTAACCAATTCCTTGCTCAATTGTTAACTCCATGTCCATCTCTGTATCCTTGTGGGTGATTGTAAACAAATACAAATCTGGATTTGCAAGAATTACTTGTCCTGATGATTTAATATCTCCAGCCTTAACTACATTCTCACCCCTAACTTTGATTGTAACAACTTGAGGCTCATCTGTTGTTAGAGAAAATCTAACTTTTTTAAGATTGAGAATGATATTTATAACATCTTCTTTAACTCCATCAATTGTTGAGAATTCATGAGCAACACCAGCAATTTTAACTTTTGTAATTGCTGCACCAGTAAGAGAAGAAAGAATTATGCGTCTAAGAGAGTTTCCAAGAGTGTGACCATAGCCAGGATAAAGACCTTCTATTTCATAAACTCCTTTTGAAGAAGTCTCTTCTACAATCTTTGGTTTTGATGGTAATACGATATTTGAGTTAGACATGGTTGTGTTTTTAAAATTAAATACTATTTTTTATAAAATTCAATCACTGTACCAAGGTCAAACAGTAAATCCTGACCTTCAATACTTGGTAATTTAAGTACTGAAGCTGTCTGCTTATCTGAATTCCAAGCAAG
>CAJBHC010000063.1 GCA_903952785.1 uncultured bacterium
CTTCAGAAACTCTGTATTGTTTTGCCCCAGTTTTAATAACGGCAAAAGCCCCCTCTGAACTTGCGATTTTTGGTGATATTTTATTAGTTATAGCCATATGGATGTAGAGTATACACTACGAGACCCAGATAATCAAGTGCCTATTAATCCCACCTCATAATAGAGGTATTCACTGCTTATTGTAGACAAATATTATAGACAACACCTTATTGATAAGGTAAAATACTAGCATGTCCATAGAATTTGAAGAACATTTAAATAAACCAATTAATAAACCTGGTGCACCAGTATTTAGCCCAAATGGGAGATATCTAGGAAAAGCACCTGCTGTTAAAGAAAATAAAGAATATGGATTTATCATAGGCTTGTTACTTAAGTCTAGAATTACAAAAGATGAAGACCATGCTAAATTCATCTTATTCTTAATTATAATAATAGCATTAGGCCTTACTGCCTTTTATGGTACAAAAATATATCAGGCTCTAAATCCAAACAATATCAACACCGCTCCAATTGAGTTGGGTCTGATAGAAAAATAAATTATCTTCGTCATTCCTCTTCAACCATTGTTGGCTTATCTAAGACAATAGGATCAATTTCAGCTGTTATTGTACTTTCTGTAATTCTCATAACGTCCTTGTCCACTTTTGCAAGCTCCTTGTGTGCCTTGTTATAGTGACTCACAGTAGTTCCAAGTGACTTACCTAGGGATTGCATAAATTGCTCATACGCTCCCAAATGCTTTCCTAAGTCTTCTACCCTTTTTCTAATTTCTTTTGCAGATTCCTCAATCTGTAATGCCTTAAGTCCTTGAAGAACAGTTTGTAAATACGCCAAGAAAGATGTTGGTGATGTAATAATCACATGTTTTTCTTTGAATGCATATTCAATCAGATCGCGCGTGTTAATTTTAACAGACCCAACCTGAGCAACTAATAGGTCATAATAAATTGCTTCATGCGGGATAAACATAAAAGCAAACTCCATGGTGTTTTCCGATGGCTTAATATACTTTGAGGTTTCATCAATTCTTGCTTTCAAATCATTTCTGAATTGCTTCTCAAGTCTTTCCTTCTCAATTGGATCTCTTTCTGTTGAAAGCTTATTATAATTCTCCAAACTAAATTTTGAATCTACTGGAATTATTTTATCTTTTACAAACACAACGGCATCAACGATAGTTCCATCGTTAAAAGCATATTGCATTTGAAAACTTCCGGTTGGTAGTACATTTTTTAATAATGTTTCTAAATAATATTCTCCCAAAATTCCACGTTGTTTTGGGTTCTTAAGTATGTCCTGCAAACTTTGCAATTGATCCGCGAATGAGACAACTTGTCTATTTGTCTCATCCAGTTTTGTTAGACGCTCTGTAACGTCCTTGAGAAGCTTGAAGGATTCACTTGTTTGATGTTGTACAGATTCCCTCATTTCTTTTGACGATTGATACATCTTAGTGTCCATTGTCTTGGTAACATCCCCCAACTTACTATCTACGTTCCGTGAGAGCTCATTCAATTGCTGAAGCATAATTTGTTGAGAAGATTGGATGATTTGTTGCGTAGACTGATCCTTTGCAAAGAACATCGCTTTTTCTTCCTCACTCAGACCTTTTGAGTTGCCTGATTTCCGCATTAAAATGAACAAAACAACAATATTGATAATAACAATCAATAAAGCTATAATAATGACCGCAATTGTGCCAGAAGATATATTCATACAGATGATTATATCAAATTACTTACAAATTAAACAATCTTAAAAATTAATTCAAATATTACCCAAAAATATGACAATTTCTGAACAAATTAGAGGCGAGCTTAAAGAAGCAATGATGGCAAAAGACACTGTTAAGATGATGACCCTAAGAGGTCTTCTATCTGGTTTTACAAATGAATTGGTGGCGCTTGGCAAAAAGCCACAGGACGCTATTTCTGACGATGAAGCTATCACTGTCATCAAACGTGCAGTTAAACAAAGAAAGGATGCTATTGAGCAATATACAAATGGTGGAAGAAGTGACTTAGCGGACTCAGAAAAATCAGAACTTACTATTCTTGAGAAATACTTACCAGCGCAGATGACTAAAGAGGAAATTCAAAAGATAGTTGAAAACAAAAAAGCAGAACTTGGCGTGACAGATAAATCTGGTGCAGGAATGTTGATGAGTACTTGCATGAAGGAATTAAAAGGCAAAGCTGATGGAGGTGATGTTAAGGCGGTGGTTGATGCAATGTTTACTTAAACAAATTTCTAAACCTAAATATCCAGGCTCAGTAACTTAGCAAAAATTAATTATTAGAAAGCAAAACCCGCGCACGGCCAATTGAATGGCACAAATGCGCGGGCGTTTTGTTTTGTTTTTTTAGTCACGCTAATTGCGCAACCGATGTTATTTCACATACACAACCAAGATGTTAACGATTAGCTAAATTATGATGTGAACTGTTAGGCCCTTACAGACCTGAATTGGCTATTGTCCATGCCTTGTCTGAGACGAGTTCAGATGGAGTCGCCTCAACAGCGTTTCTTAACTTTTTCAAGGCCAATCCAATTGCATCGTGTTTCTTGTTCAAGATGATCGGATTATTAGTTATAGACAAACTTGAGAGAAAGTCACTCCACGCCCTGTTGTAATCTTTGGTGAGTCTTTCAACCTCTGCCTTCCGAGGATCCACAGGTGGGACCAGTAGAAGGAGGGTAAGAATGCTCACTGATATCATGGCCAACATTGAGGCTCTGAAATAACCGCCCTTCGGGCGCCGATAACTTAATGATTTTGTTCTCATACCAGACAAGATACTAAAACATAAATGTATTAATGTCAAATAGTGAAAATCCCAGCGGCGCTGTTGCGCTGCTGGGGGTTTCGGCCAGTTTTTTTAGATTGATTGAGCGTGTTGCTGGCCAGCACCACACCTCAATTTGAATGGTTACCACCTACCATCTCCCGCCATCATGGCAGAAACAGAAGGTACATTATGTTGGATGAATGATCTCACCCTAGGCGAAACGGCTCCTTCCGGAGCCTTCTCTACCTCGTCTTGGAGATCCCTGAAGGCCTCTCCATACTCATCTTCGTACCATCGGACATCTACGTCCCCTAGTGAGTTTTTCTCCTCTTGTACCATCTGAGCTAGTATCACCTGAGCCATCTTGGCATCCTGGAAGTGCTCATTAACTCTTTTCTCCTCCACCGTAGTTGGGCGAAAGAAATTGGTGCAAAACGCCACGTACAGCAACGCCACCAATAATGCCACAGCTCCGATGCCGAAGGCAAGATTCCCGATGTCCATGTGGCCCCACGAAGAGACCTCCGATGTTTTCACATTTTTCGCTTTCATATCTATCATGCAGAGTAACACACCTATGCATTGTTGTAAAGGTATATATGTAACTCCTAGTCTTATGCTTATTTATCAACATATTTTAGATTAACTATTTTTTACGAAAATGTGGTATTATATAAGAATGATAACTCAAGCCCTATCTATAATCGTCTTAATACTACTTAGCGCATTCGTCGGACCGTTTATGGCGCTAGGCTATCCGGGATACAGTATAATATTTAAAATACTTCTGATTCTTGGTCTTGCGCTCTCAGTTGGAATTGTTGTTTTTGGAGTCAAGAAAAAAAGATATCTAATAATTACCACTGGGGTAGTATTTTGGACAATGATTGGATTGTTCTATGGATTAAGTACTGGAACATGATTATTGATACAATAATTTGTGATATAAAAGAGCTTTCAATGTAATATTGAAAGCTTTTTTATTTACAATTATTTTAAATTTAAATTAACTCTTCTTTGCGAAGCCTGAAAACGCCTGCAATATTTCAAGTGGAACAGTAAACACAACTGTGTTTGACTGATCTGAAGCTATATCATTTATTGATTGCAGGGTTCTTAAGTGTAGCGCACCAGGAGTAGACGCCAACATCTTTGCGGCTTCAGCCATGTTTGAAGATGCAGCAAGCTCTCCTTCTGATGTAATTATCACAGCCCTCTTCTCTCTTTCTGCTTCAGCTTGTTTTGCAATTGTTCTTTCCATATTCTCAGGAAGTTTAACATCCTTAAGTTCAACAGAAGAAACTTCAAGCCCCCATGACTTACTCACTGTTTCAACAAGAACCTCAATTCTGTCAGCCACCTTATCTCTACTTGCCAACAGCTCATCAAGTGTCACCTCCCCCACCACATTTCTCATTGTAGTTTGAGCATATTGCATGATTGCATATCTGAAGTTTTCAATTTCAAGAATAGCTTTCTCAGCGTCTGCAACTTTATAGTAAATTACCGCGTTAACATTTACTGGAACATTGTCCTTTGTGATAGCATTTTGATCTGGAACATCTACCGCCTTAGTTCTAAGATCCACCTTTTGATATGACTGAATTATAGGAAGAACGATTCTCCATCCCGGATTCATTGTCTTATGAAATTTACCGAACATAAACTTAAGCCCCTTCTCATATTGATTTACCTGTCTAATTGATATCAATAAGAGAACGATTACAATTGGTATTAATACTTCCATATTTATTTTATTATTTGATTAAGCTAACAATGAATATATTTTAGCCTATTTTAGGAAATATACTAGTTAAATACCGAATGAACAACCACCGGCTTAATCGCCGGTGGTTTCTATCCTGAAGGCTAACGCCTCCTAGACGCTAGAACATTTTCAACTGCTCTGGTGGTTCGATCTGGTGGTGTTGTTGATTCTCCACGTATC
>CAJBHC010000064.1 GCA_903952785.1 uncultured bacterium
CGACGCTGGAGATGAGGAAGCTCAAATGGCAGATCAAGAATATGTTGAAGCAATGGAATATGGTATGCCTCCAGCATTTGGATTTGGAATTTCAGAGCGTCTATTCAGCTTTTTGGAAGGCAAATCAGTGAGGGAGTGTCAGGCGTTTCCATTGATGAGGAAGAGGGAGTAGTTCATATTAAATTTATTATGCGCGCGAAACATATATCAACAAGTAAAACAAGAAGGAGATTGGCTATCCGCGCTACTTGGGATAAAGAGGTCAAGGTGGCATTAAAAACCAAGGGATTTAAGTCTGTTAATTCTGCAATAAAACACGCATTGAAATAGATGTCAGATGTTTTGTAATAAGTTCCAATAAAAGGTTACGTGGAACTGTAAAATCCTATAATTCCTACTCTCAGGGAAACTTGCGAACTGCAGTGAGCAGATGATTTCCGTTCCCCATAAGGAAATCACGTTTTCAGCAGAAAAATGGCGTGTTCCCTGAGGGTAAGAATTATGGAATTTTAGTGTTTGTATGTAAGCTTTTAAATGCTATAATCTATACATATGAAGATATTGCTTACAGGAGGTGGCACAGGAGGCCATTTTTACCCACTCATAGCGGTTGCCGAGGAAATTCGTGAGGTAACTCATAGAGAGAAAATTCTTGCGCCAAAGATATATTATATGGCTAATTCGCCATATAATTCTAAAGTTCTGTTTGATCAAGAAATTGAATTTGTGCATGTTTCTGCTGGAAAAAAAAGGATTAACCCTCAAGGAATTTCTAAGCTTTTAAACTTAATAGATGTCTTTAAAATGGGCTTTGGTATTATGACCGCTGTCATAAAAATGTACTTCATAATGCCAGATGTTATCTTCGCCAAGGGAGGCTTTGTAAGTTACCCAGCACTTTGCGCGGGAAAGTTTTTCAAGATTCCAATAATAATTCATGAATCAGATAGCGTCCCAGGAAGGGTTAGCAAATGGGCAGGTAAGTTTGCTACTAAAGTTGCAGTCTCATATAAAGAAGCATCCGTGTTTTTTGATGAAAAAAAAGTAGCGTATACAGGTAATCCTGTTAGAACTGAGATCAGTCAGATACTTTCACACGGCGCTGGCGAATATTTAGGACTTGAAGAAAATGTCCCTGTAATATTTGTAACAGGAGGATCTTCAGGTGCAAAGATAATTAACAACATTATTCTTGAAGCCTTACCAAGACTCGTAGAAAAATATCAGGTAATCCACCAAACAGGGAAATTGAATTTTCAAGAAGTATCAAGATCTGCTGATGTAATATTGGAAAATAATCCTCACAAAAATAGATATAAACCATATGATTATTTAAATGCGCTTTCAATGAGGATGTCAGCAGGTGCCGCTAGCGTTATAATTTCTCGTGGAGGATCTCAAATATTTGAAATTGCTCTATGGGAAATTCCAGCAATCATAATTCCAATTACAGATTCAAATGGCGATCATCAACGTAAAAATGCATACAACTTCGCAAGAAGTGGAGGCTGTGTGGTTGTAGAGGAAGCTAATTTGAATACAGAAATTATTCTAAATGAAGTAGATAGAATCGTCACAAATACACATGTTAGAGGAAAAATGATAGAAGGGATGAAGGAATTTAGAAGACCAGACGCGGCAGAGTTAATTGCAAAAGAAGTTTTAAAAATTGCATTAGGTCATGAAATACAATAATCGATTTAAATATTAAAAAAATATAAAATGAATAATCCAGAGAATAAAGAACAAATAATAACAAGATTTGCCCCATCACCAACGGGATATCTTCATGCTGGAAACTACAGAACTGCGCTTTACGCATATTTTGTAGCAAGAAAAAACGGTGGAAAGTTCTTGCTTAGAATTGAAGACACAGACCGAGAAAGAAGTGAGAAACAGTATGAGGCTAACATTTTTGAAACACTTGAGTGGCTAGGGTTGGAGTTTGATGGAATGGAGAGACAATCTGATAGAGTTGCAAACCACAAAGCTTATTTGGAAAAATTAATTAAAGAAGATAAAGCATATATTTCAAAAGAAACTCCCGTTAAAGAAGGGGACAGGGCTGAGGTTATAAGATTCAGAAATCCAAATAAAGTTGTAACTTTCACGGATCTAGTTCGTGGAGAAATATCAGTTGACACAACAGATTTGGGAGATTTTGTAATAGCAAAAAGTATTGATGATCCAGTTTTCCACCTAGCGGTTGTTGTTGATGATTATGAAATGGGAGTTAACCACGTTATAAGAGGTGAGGACCACATACCAAATACACCCAGGCACATATTAATTATGGAAGCAGTTGGAGCTCCAATTCCAAAATTTGCGCACCTTCCAATTGTACTTGCACAAGACAGAACAAAACTTTCAAAAAGAAAGGGGGCTCTTCCTTTGACTGATTATAGAGACAGAGGATATTTACCAGAAGCGATGATAAATTACATGGCAATGATTGGTTGGAACCCAGGAGGGGAGCAAGATATTTTTACAAAAGATGAAATCATAGATCTTTTCGATATAACTAAAGTTCAAAAAGGTGGAGGAATTTTTGATGATGTAAAACTAAAATGGGTAAATAGGGAACACATGCTTAAACTTTCCCCAGAAGAATACAAGAAAAATCTTGAAACATTTATGCCAGAGCATCTCTCTACACTTGACACTTATAAACCAAGAATTGATTCAGTGTGCACTATAGTTAGAGATAGATTGGAATATTTTAAACAAATTCAAGAAATGTACGATGAGGGTGATATTGAATATTTCTTTGTAGCACCACTCTATGATGCGGATATTCTTTTGTGCTCCGAGAAGATGAGAAAAGGTAAGGATTTAACACACGCTGGTTTAGCAAAAATTTTAGCAACATGCAAATTAGAATTAGAAAAACTTCCAGAAGAAAAGGGTGAATTTGTAGAGGGCGGGGAAGTAAAGTGGAATAAGGAATCGGTAAAGAATGTTCTATGGCCAATTGCAGAATCAGAAGGTAGGGGAATAGTACTTTGGGCAGTTAGGGTTGCTCTATCTGGCAAAGAGAAGTCCCCTGATCCATTTATTCTTGCGGAGACAATCGGAAGAGATGAAACTTTAGCAAGAATACAGAGAGCGGAAACATTTTTAAAGGAGAAGACCATAGTCTCATAATCATAATTACGAAAACAAACAATGAACATTCAAAATATTAGAATAAAAGAAAATAAATACTCATTCATAATTAGTGTTTTAACTGTCTTAATTTTAATATTTCAGATGAGTCCAATTGCAATACACAAAGCCTATTCAGCCACAGTTGAAGAATTGCAAGCAAAGATTGATGAGAAGAACAAAAATATTGAAAATCTGAACAAGGAAATTCAACTTTATGCTGATTTGACAGACAAAACTTCTAAAGAGGCGAAGACGCTTCAAAATAAAATTAAATCATTAACTCAGAATGGTAAGATGTTGGATTCTGATATTAAGAAAACAAAGTCTCAAATTGATGTTGCAAACCTAGCCATTAAAAAGATTGGAATAAATATTCAAACTTCTGAAAATAAAACGGATCATTATAAAAATGTTATTGAGACAGAGCTTAAGAACATCCAGTTTAAGGAAGACTCCTCACTCATAGAAAACATGCTTAGCAAAAGGAATCTCTCAGATGTCTTGGTTGAAATCGATAGCATCAGAAAGGTCAATGAACAATTAGGTAAAGAGATTGATTCATTAAAATCAGAAAAAGAAATACTCCTTGAAAATAAAACCAAAAAAGAGGAGACTAAAAAGCAATTAACAACACTACAGTCTGAACTATCAGGAAAGAAGAAGGTTGTTGAAGAAAATAAGCAAGAGCAATCTCAAATATTAAAGGAAACAAAAAATCAGGAAAAAACATATCAGCAAATACTGGCTCAGCGAAAAAAAGAAAAAGAGGCGTTAGATAAAGAATTATTTGATTATGAAGCAGCGCTTAAATATACTCTAAATCCATCCCTAATTCCTTCAAAAAACTCTGCTGCAATGTTTGTTTGGCCATTTGATAAGGTTGTAATTACACAATTGTTTGGAAAGACCTCAGCATCGAAGAGATTATATGTTTCAGGAACTCACAATGGAATTGACTTTGGAGCTAAAATTGGAACACCAGTAAAGGCAGTTGCATCAGGGGTTGTTGCGGGTTTTGGAGATACTGATTTAACTTGTAAAGGTGCGTCTTTTGGACGATGGATCCTAATCAAATTTGATAACGGCCTTGCTGCAACATATGGACACTTATCAGTAATAAGTGTTGTGGATAATCAAAGAGTGGAATCTGGGGAAATTATTGGGTATTCTGGAAATACAGGATACTCAACGGGGCCGCACCTTCATATGAGCGTATATGATGCTAGCGTAGTGAGTGCTCAAACAAGGCCAAGTGTTTCTTGCGGTGGTAAAATCTATAGAATGCCGATAGCACCGGTTGGAGCATATCTAGACCCAAGGGTTTACTTTCCCAAGAGCACAGCTTCAAATAATTAGGCCCGATGATAGTTTGGTTTAGCAAAATTATTTAATGGATGATATAATTAAAGTAATAAAATATTCTAAATAATCTTATGAAAAATATTCAAATCAACCCAAATAAAAACGATTTAAACGCCATAGGAAAAAAAGGTTTTATAGAAATAATAGTTGTAATTATTGTTGCTCTTGTGTTGTTAAATCTTTTAGGAATTGACCTGAAGGCCATCTTAGCCAAGGAGTCAGTAAAGCAATTCTTTGCATATGTTAAAGATATGATGATTCTGGTTTGGAATGATTTAAAATTGATTGTTGATTTTATAAAAAATTTAGCCAATAACTAATTTGCAGGTATTATTTAAATAATTATAGCTTAGACACTAATTTCAGTATTATCATAAAAATCACAAATATTGGCAAATTTTGACGTCACAGAATCGCTCTACAGGCTCGGGAAAATATTTAGATGAGTATTTGTATCTTGGAAAATAACTCAGAATAGCTTCTGTAGATCATACGGTATGAAATTAGAATTGAAAAGCGGGGAATGGAAAAGCGCTACAGGAATCCTTGTTTAAGGGATAAAGCCCGTAGCGCTTAAAGTTAGACAAAGCCGATTCTCTTAGTCTTGATGCGTCGCCGCATGGTTGACAGCCTTCCAGTAAGTATCTCCAACCGCCTCTTGCATATTTTCCAGAGCACAGGCAATGAGAGAATCAATGTCAAACCTAGCATGAGGCTGATCAACTTTGGATTGATATAGATCGTTAAGCCAGATCAAAACCTGAGCAAAGTGACCATATTCAGACACGATCAAATCTGAACAACCTGAAGAGCTTTTTTGGATTGATCTCCGAACCCAATCCACCAGCAAAACCCAGCGATTGTTTCTTTGCCATGGTGAATTGCTTTTAGACCATGACGGCCCGCCACCTTCATGGTGACAAATAATTTCCGCTGCACCGGGATTCTTGGCGATAAGATCCATTGCTGCTAAGCCGTAAGCGACAAGGATCATCTCCTGGCTAACTTTGGTGAATTGACGCCATAGTTCAATCGTCTTCAACTTTTTTTCTTGATCAATTAATCTTTCCTTCATAACTGAATTAATTTTGTATTTTAGATTATTCTTAGCCTAGTCTGATTTTACGAAATAAGAGGGAAGTGGCCACCTAGCCAAATCCATTGATTCCCAAAACCTGTTCTAAGCTAGAATTTCAAAAACCACTCATATCTAAGTCCGGGGAAAATGATATACCAAAAACTTCTCCTGGTCAAAGAAAAGGATACTTAGCTCAACTAATACACAAAAGCTAAGCCAGAATCTAAATTACAGCCGAGGTAGCAACGGCCCTTATTTATATATAGGCATGTCGCAAAAGATATATTGTGCGACGTGCCTATATTCTTAAACCCCGTTTCCCCGCATCTATTAAGGCCAGCTAATTGATTACGCCAAATTTGGATTTGAATTTCAAATCTGCCGGACTCACCTACCTTTCTAAACCCGTGATGAAATTTATTTTGATTTAATTATTCAAATTTGAAATTTGGCGAATTTTGAAATTTCTAGAGTCTGGAATTTTAGAACCATCTCCCCCACTATTTATACGTTTTAACGGACAGGCAAAAAATGAATATAAATTAATTAAAGATTTTGAAAAAGTTTAGCGCGGCAGGGATTGATCCCTGCCGCGCTTGTTTAGATACCAACTGAAGGTCTTCTTCTAAAGCAGACCCAGGCGTTCCATGTCAATACCATACTTGACCCCAACCGCATGGCCTGCACCTTTGTATAGCTGATTGAGACTGAGGTTTATCAGCAAACAGAAGTTTTCAGCAACCTCGAATAGTTCTGTCAGCCTACTTCTGGTCAAAATCATCTCCGCTTCAAGTGCGTCCTTCTTCGAGGCAGCGACAGGATACTGTTCAATCGCCCTAGTTGAAGTGGGCCACTCTGCACCAATGAAATCAAATTTCGCAAAAGTGCAATCTTCGACGAGTATTCGATTTTCAACCATCTTTTGCTTTAGCCATGACGGGCTCATGCGCAAAATGAGTTCGCACTCCTTCACGGTGAAGGCTAATACCGCCAACCGATCACGCACGATGCGGCTAAATCGTTCAACAGGATTGAATGTAGGATATCCATGAGCTTCCTGGTACTCGCCAGTGGTTGTAGCCAAGTGGTAGATATCCTTCTCCGTTACTTCATCTGAATTTAGCACCACTCTTAGTAGCACCATGACGCTGGACAAGAAACGATTTGACTCGCCCCAAAATCCAAATACAGAGCGAGCTTCCTTCAAGTACCAATGCAATCCGACAATATAAACCATACTACTTGCCAGGACGCCCAACACACACAGTGCGTAAAATAAAATATCGGCCTGAATACTGGTGTGTGGATTTACTATTCCCTTACAATGCTCATTCACGTACATCAGGGATGAGCTACACACCGATATAAACGCCAAGAAATAAACTATACTAAGGACTTTGTACAACAAAGTACTCGCAATTGGGCCAAACGCATTAGGCTTCTGTTTTTTATACTGGTGGCTGTAACGCCAATTTTGTGGAAGCCAACTTAAGTGTCTGTTGAGTCTAAACGCAATCAATGTTCTAGTTTTCATTTTTTTGTCTCTCTTCCCCGAAGTTGAATTATTTAACAAGAGGGCTACTAACCCAGCTCTACTCAGGCTACTCACCTAACGCAGAGGGGACTTGAAATAATAGACGAGAGATCGGGAGGTCGCTAATCTGTGTATTATAGTAGAACAAAATCTTGAAAAGTCAACGCCGCGCCTTGAATTCTAACCTAAAACACAGAACCTCGAACACTACATAGTGGAACCACAGGTCCCTCTATCTAGTCTTCATTAAATTATATATTCCAACACAAGCGTATAAGCTTCAGGAACCAATACCACCGATGAAATAAATACTAAAATACTGGTAATTAAAATAACCTTAGTCTTATTTACCGTACCAGCGGTACCTAGATTTTGTGTATTACGCTGCTTTCTATCTACAAGCTAACTGATTATAGACAATATTAATCTCTAGAGACAAAAATTAAAAACTATAGACATAGGCTGCTTTCCCTCAAATTGAACCTAGCACAACAAAACACCACCCCTTTCGAGGTGGCGCCTTGTTTAGATAGTTTTTAATTCTGTGCAATGAATATTACATATCACTAACGGTAACTTTGTGGCCACTTATCTCCACTTGTTACTTAATATTATCAGCCAGTATTTTATTAGAATTGTTAGACATAGCTTTGGCTACCTCTGACTTTTTCCAACAAGGAGCTGAGGACTTCCATGGAGTAGTACCTTCTTCATCGTAAAGTAACTTGGCATACGCCAGGTTTCCCTCGACAGAATAGATATCCATCCCCAGTTTCTTAGCACGCTTTGCGTGGTAATATTCATTAACTTGAGCTATACCAATATCTTGGCTGTTAGCTATTCCTCTAAGTGCAGTACCGTCTGCGTTAAACTGTCTGAATCTTGACTCACATTTAACGATCTCTGCCATTATAGGTGTATCCTTGAAATATAATCTAACCTTACTTTCTATTTCTGCGTTTCTATCAAGTTTAATTGTCTTTGCCTTTGTAGCTTCAACTGCATCATGTATTGATTCTGCTTCTGCTACCTTAACAAGACCAATGGCTCTTGAAGATGTTGCGGTTATTGACGATTGTGTACTGGTCTCTGTAATTACAGGAGCATCTGTTCCCACCATACCTGAGACAACCATCGCTATACCTATTGTAAGTTGTAAAATAAAGAATCTATTAGGTTTGTAATGCGCATGTCTTTGTCTGAGTTGGCTATGCGCTTGCACGGAACTTAAAAAGCACATCTCTGTGCTACCCCAATATACTAGCATGACCGGCCAAATCTGTCAATCGTTTTTAGGGTACTTTTACCCCCCAAAAAGACCAAAGTAGCCCTATATATAACGATATAATCAATACAATACAGTTGACTATGCGTCAATGTATGTGTTTTAGTTTTCAGCCTTAGACATAGCCCTATAATGCCAAAAAGACCATTTTGGGTAATTTGGCATTATCCACATCCCCTACCCCAGAATACTTGACTTTAAAAAATGGCATGGGTTCAGCAAAGTTGGACAAAAGTTATAATAATACGCCCAATATTTGACCCCCTTGTCGAGGTAAAATCGACCAGTATGACTTTATCTTGTTAAAGCCCCTATTCTCTCTTCTTAGCCGGTTTCTTTTTACCTTGCAACAGAATATCGTTCTGAAGGTTCAGTTCCCTCTTAAAGGTCTCGCTGGCCTTAATTAAGGTGTTTGTGTCACAGTTTAGAACGATATCCGCTGGCTCTTTATATACCCCAAGGAGATATATCAGAAAGCTGAAGTTAAACACCCCCAAAAGGATGGCTATCAGGAAAACCCAAAAATGTATTGATATTTTGTTCGTCATAGGTTATACTGATGACCACTTCTCATATGGCACCAGCTGGGATATCATCTCATGATCACCCCAAAGAAGTCATAAAGATTTTATAAAGATTTCCCAAAGTTTTAATAAAGTCTCAAAAGGAATGTTTTAAAATCCCAAATAACATAAAATAAGATAATAATATGGCAACAAAAAAAGCTGGAGGTTCAGCTAAAAACCTAACCGATTCAAATCCACAATACCTAGGTATAAAACTATACGCAGGTGAGCGCGCTCAAACTGGTTCAATTATTGTAAGACAAAGAGGAACAAAGATCATGGCTGGCAAAAACGTTGGAGTTGGTAAAGACCACACACTTTACGCTACAGCCCCTGGAATTGTTGAGTACTCAACAAAGAGAAAGGTAGACTTTGATAACAAAGTAAGCAAGAAGAAGGTTGCTAATGTTAAGTAGTCACATAAGCTCGTCCTCACGCTAACTGGAGTAAGGCTCCAAAGTAAAGCAAAACACCCGTCGTAATTGGCGGGTGTTTTGGTGTCACTAAAATATATCGAAAATATATCGCGAGTTTCAAGAAGTCGGAGATGACTTTAGATGCCGGGGTCTTACTGATAGAACTCCGCAAAGCTGGTCTCAGCGCTCCCGCTCTTAAAAATGAGTAGCACATAAAGGATCAAAAGAATGGATAGTGGAATAAGTGCCATCTTGGCTATTCTGACAATCATCTTCCCGCTTGGATTCATGAGTGCTAAAAGCAATACTATGATTATTAGGATGATGATGGTGCTTAGCACAATCGTTCTTATTTTGCCAGAAAAGATTAGCTCGTATAGAGAGATTGTATCGAAGGATGCACCCAAGACATTAGTTGTGCTTGTCGCTGTACCAGCGCTGATTGCTGTTGTACTCCCAACATTTGTGCCACTCACGGAGCCTGTGGTTGATACTGGTAAATTACCAAATCCCATCTCTTCTTTTGGAGTTCCAAAAAGCTGAACAACAAAGACGGTTGGACGACCTTGATAGAAACCCTCTGCAATTCCAATGCCAATATCTTGATATTTAGATTTAACGATATTTGCTTTGTGAGTTGGCGAATTCATCCAAGCATTTACTACATCCCTAGAATAGTCAAAATTAACGGCCAAGTTCTCTCCCGCTGCTCTATAGGTATAGCCAGTTTGATCTATCCAGTACCATGGAGTTTTACCATCTGGGCTCTGATGGGCGAAGTATCCATTCTTCGCCATATCATCTGCCTTAGCTTGCGCCGCCTTTCTTAACGCCTCGTTAGATTTTAATTCTCCTAGGCCAAGAGATTGTCTCTCTTGGTTTGTGTCTTCAACTACTATGGAATTAATTACTAAGCCAGATAGACTATGATTTATTTTAAGGAAAAGATATTGATTAAATTGAGCAAAAACAATGAGCCCAATAATTACGATAGACAATAAAGAAACACCAGCTCCAGTCCAAAGATATGGCATCTTTTCGTTTCTGTGTATGAATGTCTTCTTTATTATGTTTTTCATTTTATGAATTGTTTTTTACTCAGTTCCTTACCCGATTAATGAAATTATTCAAATCTTTGTGGGTTTATTATAACAAAAAACTACCCTTGCGGATAGCTCTTTGTATATCTATCTTTTATTATTTCAAGATTGGGAAAGCTCTGATCTCACTTGAACAAATAATCTTGTTTGCTGCGTATTGAGTTGTCTTATAGAAGTATCCTGTAGCAACAGGTTTTTTCATTAGACCAGCCTCAACCCAGGGGGCAAGAACAGTACTTAAATACTTTGTTTGAAAAACATTAACAGCTCTCTCAGTTTGTGATCCGAATTTTCCTGTTATAGGTAGTTTTGTGCCAATTTGTTCATTCAAGAACTTCTGTAGCTTCTTAACTTCAGCTTTATTGTTGTTCTTATTTGACTTTTTCATGTAGGTCTTGAACATCTGCCCACAAACAGCTTCTTTATCTGTATCAACAGATGCACCTAAAACTGACCCCGTTGTTGTTCCAAGTATAGTTGGAAAACCATAGTAACTTCCACCTGAACCACCACTTGAGAAGCTAGTAGTTGAAGGTGCTGGAGTTGCGGGGACAACAGGAGGTGTTGTTGTGGCCACTGGTTCTTGAGCAAAACTATTACAGTTTCTATCTCCCATGTCTGTTGTTCCGTTATTGTCATTGTCTAGTCCGTCGTGACATAGAGCATATGAGTTTTCTACAACTACATTTATTGTATCAGGAATAGTCTCAGGTGCGGTTGCAAAACCAGCACAGTTTCTGTCACCCATATCTGTTGTTCCATTGTTATCATTGTCTAGTCCGTCGTGACATAGAGCATATGAGTTTTCTACAACTACATTTGTTGTATCAGGAATAGTCTCAGGTGCGGTTGCAAAACCAGCACAGTTTCTATCTCCCATATCTGTTGTTCCATTGTTATCATTGTCTAGTCCATCGTGACATAGAGCATATGAGTTTTCTATAACTGGTGTAGAGACATCCTCTGACACTGAACCTGCAGCCTTTGCTATTGAAGCACCCAAAATCAACGCTACTGCGAAGAATGATGCACCCAATATTAGTACTGAAAAGGCAGTTACCTTAATATTTTTTGTAAACATATAATAAATTTAAATTTTGGCTAATACCAGCATAGTACCACTAAAGATAAAATAGTCAAGAAAAATTGCCCGACTCCTGGGGTGGAGCCGAGCAATATTACCGGTGTGACCGGCACTTTTTGACGTTACGGGGACGTCTTGGGTATCTGGACGTAGCGGGCGAAACGCTTCCCGATCTTGGGTACCCCTGGAATCTCGGTGGTTTCCGGCATTAAAGCCATGATATTCAGTGGAAGAGTAGGCCTGGATGACGGAATTACGACGTTTGGCGCCGTGACCCAATTCACCAGATCATTACTGACCTGAAGCTCCACGAGGCACGGAACCTGCTTTGAAGGATCGGTTGGCGCCACATATTCAAGCAGTCCATCCGTCATCCGGACCAAAACCTCGGTATCCGACTGGGTCAGAGTCTTGTTATAAGTCACCCCACCGTACGTGTACGAGATGGAGATGTTGTAAACCAAACTGTAATAGTGTCCTGATAGGCCGAGCAACGGCCGGTCTGGGGTCCCGAGTGTGGTGGTCTGATCCAACAATTGAAACCGTGACATTGTTGGGATGGTAGTCCCGCTGTTGTCTCCCAAGTATCCGGCAACGAAGCCAGAGGTTGGAGTAACATCGTTGCCGACCGAGTCAAAGACGTAATAGTCTGGCGACCCTTGCGGGGCCGGATGGTACGAGCCGATTGGGACGTCCTTCCAAACGACAGCGCCGTTCTGGATGAGGGTGTATTCGAAGCGCCCGAACTTCACATCGGTGACATTCACAGGTGTACCATCGGCGGACTGAAACTCAATCTGCAGACCAGTGCCCAAGCGAACGATCTTCTGTGGAACAGCGTTTTGTGCTGGAGTAATTTTCGCCCTCCAGCTACTGGACTAGCTACCCGAGGGCGACCCGTTGATGGCAACACCGCTTTTCACGACGGGGTTGATTGGGGATGTCACATCAGCCGAGGCCAAAGTGACGAGTGACAAAAAGGCAATTAAGCCTTGAATTGTTTTTTTCATGGTTCTAATCTAATGGTTGTGTTGTGTGTTTCTGAATCGTCTTTGTCTGAGTGGACCACATAGAAGTCCATTAACAACAATACATACATTTTTAGAAAAGTCAATGACTTTTCCTTGAATTCTGATTTTAAATCAATTGTATTAAAGAGATTCACCCCAGCTCTCGCGAGCCGGGGTGGGTTTGGGTTGAGTGGTGCAAGACCACGTTTTAATACTATGTTATCACTACTCTTGCTAAACAGCACCTCTTGGTTGCTTGCCTTGCATCCCTACTGCCATTTGCTGATCCGGTAGAAGAACTTAGGTGCACCCTTATCTTTATCATAGACCCGCAGTGACTGATCACCAACAGTTCCGGTGTACAGGTTACTGTTGGAATCAATAGCAACAATTTTTCTACCATCACCTGACAGACGGACGCAGGTCCAACTAAAGGTGCGGTCCGAACTGAAGTAGCCCGTGAGACCAAAATCTTCCGATATAAGCAATCGGCTGGCATGGTCTCCAATTGCTACCAAGTTTGTCCCGACAGAATCCATAGACAGCGAGCCAAAACCTGCATCAGTCCAACCGTTGTCTGTCCATGTAATACCGCTATCAAGTGATTTTCGGATTGGCCCGCCGGCGCCACTGACTACAGCATATTTACTGCCATTTCCTGAAATCGCAATTGATGACCAGAAATAGCTATGCGTATAGTCAATATCGTTAACAACGCCATCCAATGGATTAGGTATCCTATTCAGCGTGTTTCCTCCGTCAGGAGATACCCAGACAGAACCACCATTGACTGTGGCGCCAAGCTTTAAGCCAGAGCCGTCAGAATCAATGGATGACCAGTTGGATCGGCCAGTTGATGTTCTTTCAATCCATGTGGTACCAAAGTCCGTGGATGTATGGATATAATCTTCCTGAGCAACCGCAGCCAACCGTACACCACCATTGGATATGGTGACGCCAGTCCAACTGTGTATTCCAGACGAAGATCTCTCTACCCATGTATTGCCAGAATCACTAGAAGTGTATATATAGCCACCGTACACCGTTGCAACAAGGTAGGTGCCAGTTGGGTCAGAATCAACAAACCCCCACGATCTCATGCCGGCATTTAATCTTTCGACAAAGGTATTTCCAGAGTCTGTAGAGGTGTAGATGTAGCCAAGGCTTGTGATAGCCACAAGTTTGGTACCGTCATAAGAAGGGGTTACAAACCTCCAGCCCTTCTTCAACTCAGATGTTGTCATAGACGGCCCGGACGCAAACCCTTCTAATGACCAATTGATCAGGTCCGTGGATTTTTCCACCTGATAGAAGGCCATCGGTTTTGAAACCCACCGAAGCATTGCAGGTTTTGAATCCGCGGGTGGTGAGTAGACTACCTTCATCGTACTTACATCCTGCCCTTCCGCTCTAGAACTCACGCGGAGCAATGGAGAGCAGAGAGTAAGGACTGTCATGACAAGCCATGCAAATGTGCTCGCGCACTTTCCATTCTTTGTTCTTTTTTCAATTTTCATTCGTTCTGTTTCTTTCTATCGTTTTTTTGTTGTTCGATTTGTTTTGTCTTTTCAGTTTCAGCTTAAGCTTTTGAGCCCAGCCCTTTGTTCAGAGTGGACAGAAAGTCCAGACATAAGAATACACTAAATATTCAAAAAGTCACCCCAGATTGAATTACTACGATTTGGGAGAATCGCCTACTGGGTGATTTTGGAGAATCACAACTAGGTGCTATAATAAAAAAAATGATTAAGAAGATCATCTTAATTTTCTTGCTGGTTCTACTTCTTGTGTTTCTTTATTTTTTCTTTAATTCAAATGAAAATCTAAATGCCTATATTAATAAATATTCCAAAAATTAGCACAATGCCAGAAGAAAGTAATGGCGTAAATGAAGATCAGGAATTAATAGTGATTTTTTGTGGTGTAATTATACTTATATAAATAGGAAATTTCGATTTTATTTGATAAAGTGCCTTAAATTTCCACTATATCTCCATCTCTTTATTAGAGAAAGGTTTGATCAAATTATCTAAATAACAAGCAGGATCTTCGCATGGCCAATCATATAATCTGATATTTGCTATATTTTTAGAATTGTAGGAATTCATTATGTATCTTTGATGCAAACTTGAATATTTCCAATCCAAGACATTATCTACAAATCCAGCAGTGAGAGGGTTTCTTTCAACATACCTAATAACAGTTTCAAGATGCTTTTGATCTTTTATTAAGAATGATTTAAATCTACCTTGGTATAAATGCCCTGTTCCAGTTGTATTATTATCTTTATGACACCTTTGTGTATGAACCACCGTCAGCCATTTCATAAAATGTGACAGCTCTTTATCATATCTTGTCTTTATCACGATATGAAAATGATTGTTCATTACAACATAAGCTACAATATCTGTGTCAAACATCTCTTGCGCATCTGATAAAACATTCATAAATAACGCAAAGTCTTTCTCAACGAAATTTATTTTTAGCCTTGCGTTGGCCCTATTTATATAATGATAATATCTATCTGCGATATCTATTCTTGGTTGTCTTGTCATCCCTATATAATAAACATATCGACATGAAATAAACCCGAAGATTTTATAAAGAATTAACAAACAACAACATTACAACATCTTTTTTACATCATGTATGGGGTCAGGCCCCAATTAAGACATGATTTATGAAAAAGGTGTGGGGCCTGACCCCAAGACTAAATGGCCAAATGATCACTATCGCCCATAAAAATAGTTCTGTTCTCGCTTGTCATGTTTTTCATAAATTTATTGATTCTCTCATCAATCATAATATGACGCCTAATCAAAGGAGTTTTCAATATCATACCTTCCAGACTTCTGCATCTACTGAGCGCAACATATGCCTGACCATGAGTGAATGTTCCCCTACCAAAATCAACTATTACATTATTGTATGTCTTCCCTTGTCCCTTGTGAATTGTGATTGCCCAAGCAAGTCTAATTGGAAACTGTGCAAATGTTCCAATGACATCCGTATCAACGGAGTCAAAATCTTTATCATATGAAAATTTAACCATCTCCCAAGTATATTTTGGAACGAGCGCTTCTACGCCATTTTCTAGTCTCACGTAAATTTCTTGTTTATATTCATTTATCTTTGTAACAGTTCCAAGATCTCCATTAACCCATCTCCCCTCTTTGTCATTATTGAGCATCATGATTCTAGCGTTCTCCTTAAGAGCCAAATCTTCATTGGTTGGCAAATTTCTCTCAAACATTCCGCTTTTCTTGCCTTTAAAAATTATTTTATTTGACTCCAACTCATTTAATTTTCCATTATTAATTGCATCTGCCATTGCATTGGTTGTAACAAGAAAAATATAATCATTAAATATCGATGGATCAAGGTTTTCATCCATTGGATCTTGATGTCTTTTATTCAATAAGTCCAAATGTGAGTCTCTAATATTTCCACTTCTAATTCCTTCCAAAATATCTATGAATTTACTATCATCCTGTCTATAAATTTTATTTAGTTCAATTAATTTAAAATCCGCATCAATAAAAACTTTTGAATCAAAAAAGTATGGACTTTTATAGTACGATGAAAACATCTCCTCCTCATAACTGGTTACAACTGGTGGAAGTTGAAATAAATCCCCCACTGCAATAATTTGTACACCTCCAAATGGTAAGTTTTTATTTTTACCATTCAAACGCATGAACATATCAACACAATCAAGAAGATCTGCTCTAACCATTGAAATCTCATCAATGATTATTGAATCTAGGTTTTTATAAATTGCAGTACTCCCTGTCGCTTTTTTAATTGAAACAGGGCTGACGTTTATTCCAAATTTAAAGAATGAATGAATTGTTTGACCTCCAATGTTCACAGCTGAAACTCCAGTTGGAGCAAGAATCACAACTTTCTTTTTTGTATTTTCTTTAAAATATTTTAAGAGCGTAGTCTTACCTGTCCCCGCCTTCCCTGTTAAAAAGATATTTTGTGATGTACTCTCCATGGAATTTAGCGCCATGAGTGTTTCATCACTCAACTCTATTTTTTCACCATTTATATAAAATCCATCTTTTTTAGAAACTCCTCCACCCCCTTCTGCTTCTGCTTTTTCTTTTGCAATTTTGGCTAAAGTTTTTTTAAAGGTCTCCGTTTTTGAAGGGCCCGCTTTTTTCTTGGCGCCGCCGTCTGTGTATTTTTTAAATTTAGAGTATGAGGAAAATGCCATAGCTAGAATTATATCATACCCCACAGAACTCCACTCTTAAAATTATCCAAAATGTGGTTTATAAAATGAAATAATAAAGCAATAAACAAAATGGCGCGCCAATAAGTACTATACCCAGTACTTATTGGCGCGCTGATGAATAACGAGACCTCTACCCCTTCATGGAAATATTGGGATTGGATCTAATTCTCCTGACAGATCAGGCATTTCATTAAACACCCTCATCTTCAGGGTCGATGACGGGAGAAAGATCTGCCATCAAGAGTGCTTGAAAGAACTCCGCGTCCGCCTTTTTAGCCTTCAATTCAATTTCGCTGTGTGTCCATGGGATATTGTGCTCAGTCGCACACAGTTGCAACCTAACAATCGTCTCATGCCCAATTCCAGGGAGAAAAGAGACCGTGTGTGTTCCAAGCCTAGCCAAGTCTCCTAGGGTCTTCAGCTCAATACCCTGATTTTTTGCATAATTCCTGATTCCCCTTTTTACATTCTTGTTCAAGCCGAGGCTTCTAATGCTGGGGTCTGATGATGACTGTTTTCGCGGCCCTCGCCCCTTATGTTTCCTGCGGTGCTTATTATGGATCATTTACTTAGATAGTTTCAGTTTTCCAAGAGCTCTTCCTCACACGTCTCGCGCAAGGGTTGCCCAGATAAATAGTAGACTAAAAATAACAGCTGTCAACAAAAAAAGGATATAATAAGAAATTTCGTAAATCAAATTCTTTACAAAAACAGAAAACAGAAGACCCCACCAACTCTTGGCAGTAAAGCGGTAAGATTTACTGTTGAGTCGCGGTGGGGCGTGGCTTTGAGGCCTTTATCCAAAAAAAACAACCAAATCACTGCTAACGTGCCAAAAAAGCACGTTTTGCAAGAAAATCATCTTGACCAGCCGGAAAGTTTCCCCGCACCGTTCTAATATCCTGTGGTGGTTTTTTTGAAGACTTCGTTTTTCTACGAGTTCCCTTTCGATCTTCTAAATCTTGACTGAAATACATTTTGTTGCTCATTGTTTCAATTCCTAGTTTGGTTTGGTTTATTTTATTTCTAAATTAATAACTACACTTTTCAAGATATTTTAATAAATACCCTCAAAGATGTAGTCAAATAAAAAAATAACCAACATCAAAATGTTCAATTTCATCACAACATTATCACATTGTAAACAACTGTCAACATGTAGGTACAAATTTAAGTTTCTTTGTCCGTATAACTTCCTAGTGTGGTATAATTAACTTATTAAAACTTAATCAAAATATTATACCTCCACAAGAAATAAAAATAGGAAAATTTAAGGCCAGCAGAATTATCGTTAAAGAATCATGGAATGTTTTAAAACAAGATAAAGAAATAATGTGGTTCCCTGTTATTTCCACAATTCTTACACTAATAGTAATTGGTGCCATGGCTGCTTATTTCTACTTCATGCTACTTGGAGGAAGTTCAACAGAATTTAAGATTGATGAATCAAAAGAAATAAGCAATATAATTATATATGGCACAATATTCATTTATTACCTCGTCATATTCTTCATCGTCAATTTCTTTCAATCAGCACTATTTATAATTGTTCAAGGACGTTTCTCTGGCCAGGATTTAAATTTTAACGATGGAATACAAAGTGCCGGAAAATATGTTGGTAAAATATTTATATGGTCCCTTATCTCAGCTACGGTTGGTATTATATTAAAAGTAATTTCAGATAATTTTAAAATAGTTGGAAGAATTCTATCAAGCATCCTTGGGGCTGCTTGGGAAATACTTACATACTTCAGCCTCCCCGCTCTTGTAATTGGAAACCTAAACATCAAAGAGTCGTTTAAAGAATCAGCATCTATTATCAAGAAAACTTGGGGCGAAACATTGATTGTAAGTTTTGGAGTAGGATTATTCTTTGTAGCAGTAGTTGTTTTAGGATTAGTTCTCTCTGTTGCAATAATAATAATAGCACCAACAACTTATGTTGTAGTTTCTGTAGCTGTAATCTTTACAATCTTCTATATCGCGATGATGCTCCTCGCAACCACACTTAGCTCAATCTTCAAACTCACTCTATTCAATTACGCGAGAACTGGAAATATTCCACAGGGCTTTTCAGATTATATTGTTAAGGGAGCAATAAAATAATAGCCAGCAAGAATTAATTTAGGTTAGAACAATTTTAGAATACTAAAAAATGGCACCAGCAAATACGCGGGTGCCACTAACAGTTTTGACTGTCGGCAGTTTTACTTAAAGACACGGAAGCGATTCTTTATTTCACTTCCACCAATCGAGCCTCGCCCGTCAAGTCATAAAGGCCGCCACCCATAGCGCTCATGGCCGGGCTAAAGCTGCTTTCTTGAGGGCGAAATGCAAGTGTGCCGTGGTCGATCCGATACGTCTTTCCCGCCTCGAAATGGCCCTTTACGATGACCCTGTTCAAGGAGTGAATCGCACTAGGTTGCCGAGGCTTGATTAGTTCAGCATCATGCCCCAAAACGCCGATAGTGAAACTGACCCCACCGCCGGGATCTTGAAGTTCAGCGTAATCGCATGAAAGGGTGTGAACGCCCGGAGTAAGCAGAACATACTTTTTCTCCACGTCCGTCGAACCATCATCATCAATGGTCCTGACGATTGTCACCGTCGAGCCCGCAGCTCCGCCGCCGTCGTCAGTGATCACCTGCAGTCTTGCTGTACCGCCGGAAGAGAAACCTTCATCGCCTCCCCCGCTGGGCCCCATTGAGGAGGCACAGCCAGTCAAGATGA
This sequence comes from uncultured bacterium, assembly GCA_903952785.1. Classification (GTDB taxonomy): domain Bacteria; phylum Patescibacteriota; class Minisyncoccia; order Phycocordibacterales; family CAIZLB01; genus CAIJKW01. Next base: position 19,556 of record CAJBHC010000064.1, read on the forward strand.
CCAAGAGTAAAGAGATTGAAGCAATACCGGCAAACATCAGAACTTTTTTCAATATTGATTTCATGGTAATTTTGTCTTTCTTTTTCGTTTCTATTTTCTACATATACTTTAAAAGAGAAGTGGCACCTCCTGGACGAATCCAAGGGTGCCACTAATAGTTTTGGTAAATGGTACTTCAGAGTTAGTCGTCCATTGCTAGAACGACACCGTAAAACTCAAGGCACCACCGATAGTATCCGGCCCAATGAGTGCCGACGCCCGAAGGCCCCAGCTTTCATTGAACTTGTACTGAATGTTCGGACAAACCATCGGAATGCACTTGGTGTCGGAACTCACTTCTTCGTCTGAGCCCCAGCGGTCCCAACCATGACTTATGAACAGAAACATCGCGCGCCCATCAACTCCTACGGAGAGGCCGGGGACATTGGGGATCTTATAGGAGAACCCAACGCCGACATCTGCCGCCGTGCTCAAGGCAGAATAGATAAACGCGCCTTTTTGTTCGGGGCGAGGATCATTCACGTTTTGTTTTTCATCACGGGCGTTGCCCATCATCCAGTTAGCGCCGGCATTGAAGTTGAAGTTTCCTGACGGCTGCCACAGATAGCGGAAGCCGATGGATCCAAAGTTCAAAAGCTCGTCACTAAGGTCTGTCTCACCTGCCGATCCGGAACCCAGAAACGAACGGTCATCGGGGTGCGTCGAGTGGGCAGAGGAGGCATCAGAACCTCCGTATTTCAAGCCAACCCACCCGACACTGACCTCCCAGTTGTGGTGGGAAGTTGAAGCGAAGTCTTGGGCCGAAGCCGTCGACGAGGCCGTGATCAAGCTGGCGGCACACATGGCGGCCAGCGTCAGTTTCATCAATTGCGTTTTCATTGTCGTGTCTTGTCTTTCTATGTTATTCAGTTTTCAAGCGACTCGGAGGCCAACACCAGTGTTGTTACCCAGCCCAAAAAAAGATTACCATCTGGAATTAGAATCGTCAAATAAATACTCGTCAAAATTCATTAAACAAAATTGGATGTCATTTTCCCCTATCTCTGCTAATATATTATGTATAGATTATGAAAAAACTAGTTGAAATTATTTTTCTAATATCGATTGTTATTTATGCAATTGCCAATAAAGATTCACTAACAAACACTTGGCAACTTGCGTATCACAAATATTTTCCATGCAGAAGTCCAATCTACTATAGTATTGGAGAATTTGATACTAGATTTGGAATATCAAAAGAACATTTCATCGAAGACCTTGCGACAGCCGAGAAAATTTGGGAAGACCCTATGGGCAAAGACCTGTTTAAATATTCTTCAAATGGAAATTTGAAAATAAATCTAATTTATGATTCTCGTCAACAAACCACAGACGAGTTAAGTAACATGGATTCATCACTTGATAACAGCAGAGGTTCATATGATAGATTGACAGCACAATATAACAAAGAGCTTTTGGCACACAATCAGAAAAGTTCAGATTTTGAATCTAGGCTTGCAAATTTTAATGCAAGAAAAGGAAATTACGAAAGAGATGTGGCGATGTTCAATAGACAAGGCTCGGTAAGTACTGATGTTAAGAATCGCCTAAATACTGAGCGAGATTATTTAAACACAGAATCATCGGCAATAAATCAATTACAGACAGAACTGAACAGTGAAATCGCAAAGCTGAATGCGATGGTTGCTGATATAAATCAAAACGCGAATAGTCTAAATGCTGGAGTCAATCAATATAATAGAATTAGTGAACCTCTATCTGAGGGATTCAATGAAGGACTTTACAGAAGCAATTCTAAGGGTCAAGAAATTGATGTTTATCAATTTAGCGATGATACAAAGCTGGTTAGAGTTCTCGCTCATGAATTAGGACATGCTCTTTGGCTAGAGCATGTTGATGATGAAGATGCGATTATGCACAGGCTAAACACAAGTGAAAATATGCAAGCTACAGAAAGTGATTTGGAGGAAGTAAAAACGGTGTGTAAAATTAAATAATCTGAAATTTATTCAAGAAAGAGTAAATGAGTAAATATAGATATGCGGTAAAAAAAGAAGAACCCGCCAATGAATTGGCAAGCTCTCCAATTCTGACGGGTTTGGTTTTTAGATTTTGGTTAAGGTTTACAACCCCATATCGGCGAAATCTGTGGAATTATTTCTTGGTTGTTAAACCATCAATTTTTCCATAAATGTTTTGAACAGCATTGACCCAAACTGGATCTTTAGTGTTCCCGTTGGCAATCTTCCACGCCCTGTACAAGCCGTCCTCGGTTTTAAATAACGGCAAACCGTATATTTCCACCATCGGATCAATAACGTACCGGCAGGTATCATCCCAGGCTCTTGATTCCTCACTGATATCAATATGATCCGAGGGCGAAGCAATTCTGGCGTGCTCCATTTCGTGCATGAATATCACAATTACATGAGATTGGAATACCTTGCGCCACTCTGGGTTACCTGAATCCCTGAGCCGTTCAAACGTGTTCATGATTGCAGGAATGTACAACTCCAAACATGCAACTGTACCGTCTGAGCTACAACCTTCCGCCGCTTCCACTCCCTTATGAGCCCAGTGATAGTTTGCAACCAGCGTGACATTTACGTTTTTGCCGGTACGCCCAACGACGAGCTTGTTCGAGCTTTTAAACCGCTCATTGATTTCCACATATGGTAACTCGCCCATGACGAGCTGACTGCGGAGAATCCCGTTAATCTCGGTCATGATAAAATACTCCATGTCCGATTTAGTAAGCACACGCGGCTTCTGCACTTGGCTGGTTTGGCAAATCTGTTCAGTGACAGTAGGCTTGGATTTCTCACCATTTGCGCCACTAATCAAGAAACAAACTCCTCCCACCAACGCAAGGATTCCGGTGAGCAAAATAAACAAATTCTTTCTCATCTTCCTATTGTCTTTCTAATTCTAACGTTGTTCTATAATTCTAACTGAATCATTCCGGCTTACGCCTACAAAAAATGATCCAATCTATTTTCAAAAAGCCAAAAAAAGAGTATCACGCGGAAGTTGTGTCGTCAACGCCTGAAACTTGAATTCTAACCTGAATCATCTCCTCCCTCAGTTTTACAAACCAAATGTACAAACCAAATGAACGAAAAATCTCCCTGCCATGAAAGACTTGCGAACTGCAGTGAGCAGATGATTTCCGCTCCCCATAAGGAAATCACATTTTCAGCAGAAAATCTCCGTGCTTTCATGGCAGGGAGATTTTAAGTGAATCTGTGAACCCGACAGGACTCGTCCCTTACAGGGACTGTACAGGTTTCGTATCGTGCTCGCCGTCCAAATACAGACGGCTCCGCGCGATAAACTCCACCTTGAAAACAAAAACCGCCGAAGCGGTTTTGTTTTCTACGGTGGACCCGACAGGACTCGAACCTGCCACCCCCTCAGTGCAAGTGAGGTGCTCTACCAGATGAGCTACGGGCCCGTTTGTTTATTTAATTGTTGAAAGCATTATAGCTTTATTTCTTTCCCATTGCAAGCTTCAAAATATGGCCAAGAAACTCGTGAGCTTTTACCCCAACAGAGCTAAGGGATTTAAAGATTGTAGCTTCTTCTTGTAAACTTGGTTGGGTATTTACCTCTAATAAATAGACCCCCCGCTTTGGATGTATCAAAAAATCAAAGGTTCCATAATGCCTTAAATTAAAACTCTCCTTAATACTCCTTACTGCATTCTCTATTATCCCCTTCTCTTCATCCGTGATCATCGCCGGCGCTTCATAATCATAAATTCCAGAATTTTTAGATGACCAATCAAAATGCCCACTACTAGCACTTGCACCTACCCCGCTTTTTCCATGATGCTTAACCTGAACTGGCACAGTATTATACAAATCTTGTCCCCTAAAGTCTTCTATAAAACCAGAAATAATTTCCTTCCCTGTTAAATATTCTTCAACTACAATTTCTTCACTAAAACCTCTAGAATGCTCTAGCGCATCTATCAATTCATGAAAGTTATGTGCTACAGAAATTCCAAGAGATGATCCGGAACTTCTCGGCTTTACAATAACTGGCATTGGAAAACTTTTAAATAATTCATGTGCGATAGGCTCCACATCATCGTCTAATTTTATTTTTATCTCCTTGAAATATGGAGATTTGATTCCAAGATTTTTGAAATGTTCTTTTGCCAAAGCTTTATTCAGCGCCATTGCAGAACCTAGTGCTTTTGTTCCAGTATATGGTTTTGCAAAAGAATCCAATATTCCCTGAACTCTTCCATCACCACCGTACGCTCCATGCATTGCGTTAAATAGAACATCTACCCTGCTAACTGCCTCCTCAGGCGTCACAGGCGCACCAGAAATGTGCCAAACACTGTCTCTATCCACAAAGATATCAACCGGTTCATACTCTTCGCATAATGGCTCTTTTTTTAATAAACTCAAAATGTGTTTTCCGGTAGTTAGGGATATATCATATTCTTGAGAAGGTCCACCCCTCAAAACTCCTACTTTAGTTTTTGCTCTATATAACATGCTTGAATTATAGCACGACGAAAAATATATTTATCCACAATGTATTAAATAAAATCTTTTGCCCTTCTATTCTTATGAAAAGCGATAGCAAATCTATGCGCTTCTGCGTTAATTTTTATGATTTGTTCTTTGTATCTTACGTCTAATCCTTTCCAAGCCTTCTTATTGAAAAATAGAATGTCTTTGGGTTTATGATGAATATCTTTTACAACACCACAAAAAAGCATATCTTGGTTCGGAGTATTATCCACACTTTCAACTCCAGAAGATTTACTCCACGCCTCACGTGCCCTTTTAAGCTGTATCTCATTTCCATCAAGAACTACAATATCAGGTCTTCCCCACTCATGGTGCTCAATTCTTCTGTTGATCATCTCTTCCAATGCTCCAGGGTCGTTTGCTTTATCGAAATTGTTTATGATAAATTTTCTATATTGGTCGCTTTTTAGTTCTCCATTTTCCATCACCACCATTGCACCCACCATGTTTTTTCCAGACATGTGAGCGATATCATACGCCTCAATTCTTGTACCTCTAATTTTACCAACCTCAGTTTCATCAATCTCTTCCGGTATATTCTTGATCAAAGAAACATCTTGAATATGATTTAATGCAAAAATAGTTTTTTTGATTTTGTTAGCCTTTTCAAATTCCTTCTCTTTTGCAAATCCCGCCATTTGTTTTTTCAGACTATTTAGAAGTGCTGGCTTTTTACCTTCGAAAAACATTTTAATATTTTTTATCTGCACTCCGTAATCTTTTTTTGAAATTTCACCGGTGCACACCCCAGGACATAGGCCAATCATTCTATTAAAGCATGGTCTAGGGTTAATATTTGTCACTTCCGTCACGGAACCCTGCCCTGTTTTTGAAACAAAAGGTATACATTTATCTCTGAAAGGAAATATCTTTCTAACTAACTTTAAGGCCTCTTTTAATTCTCCACCATGCGGATATGGTCCGAAGACGTCTTTGTATAGGTTCTGCTGGTTTGAATCTTGATTCGATTGTTCCAAAAGCCTTCCACGAACAACAAGAACCTTGGGGTATTCCTCATCAGTTATTACAACGTAATTGTAACTTTTATTATCCTTATCCTTAGTATTGTACTTAGGTTGATTTTTCTTAATTAAATGAGCTTCCAAAATCAAGGCCTCTAGAACTGAGTCTGTAGTCTGAAATTCAACCTTATCCGCGAGCGTAACCATATCAACCAAAAGACGCCCTCTGGTCTTAATAAGATCATTGGAAAAATAGCTACGAACACGCTGTTTCAAGCTTGTTGCCTTTCCAACGTAAAGCAGGTCTTTCCCACATTTAAAAATATATACGCCAGGTGCATCTGGTAGTTTTGGAATAAATAATGATTCAAGTTCCTGCTTGTTCATGATGTGAAGAGTCTATCATTTATTTTGAACTTTGTGGAGAAAACCATTTTATAAATCAACTATATTGATGAAGGTACTTTTCAAAAATAGATATATAAAGACAGCAAAACATATCACAATTTTCTCGTTGTGATGTGTTTTTATCTTTTAACACCCCCGAAAGTTACCCACCTTGACGCCTATTTACTATTCGCCCGTGCTCGCTCTGCAAAATGGAGTTTTAAGATGATGGCCCAACTGTCTTTGTGACATAATCTTTTAGAACTATAAGCTACCAGCCTAACAACTAATTTGTAGTCAACAATTAATATTAAGATAGGGCTTCCAGTATCTTAGTCCACCAACTTTTTGATTTCTCTGGAACCTCTTTTTTAGCAGTCAAGTCAGGACCAAAAATATCTATAACTTCATTAAAGGATAACCCAGGAATAGTTACTGTTGCCTCTCGATCATTAAAATACTTTACCTTTATGGCAATACTACCAAAACCAATAAATTTAGCCAAATAGTTTTCCGTCGCAGTTGTATCGTACTCGTACACCTTACCATATGAGCTTAGGTATGATTTCGTCTCAACCAAACAGTCACGTTTATTACGACTACTATCATTTATACTCAATTCATACCAACGTGATGCATTCATAAAGACTTCTTCATGGTTTAATTCTGTAATTCTTTTCAAATCTCCTGATACTATAAACTTGTCATACAAATCTAAATAATATTTTTGTTCTTTTGTTGGAGTCATCTGTCCAAATCCTTGCGCGCTCCAGACTGCCATTGGAATATCATCTGAACTACCCACAAAGAAAACGGGTGTAAGTTCAAACTTATAATTAATACCTTCGTATCCAAAACCATCAAAGCCTTGACCATATTTTTTAGAAGCGTATAACTTCGGCTTCGGCACCGGCTCGTACAAATCCGGACAGGCGTTTGGATACGGCCCACTCCCGCTCGCCCCTGTTCCACTCGCTCCCGCTGGTGTCGTAGTTGCCGCCACCTTCGCCCCAGCTCTCTCTCCCCAGAACATATAACCAAAGAAGTCAGAGATTGCGGTCCAGATGCCACCAAACCAGTTACCAATAGAGTTAATAACACTCGCCTTCTGTGTTGGTGGTTGTTGTTGAACTATAGGAGGAGTGTTTGCTGGTACTGCTGGTGTTGTGGTGCCATAGAGAGAACCAAACAAAGTAACTGAAGATTGTATTAAATCTCTATTACCAGCAGAATACATTTCTGCAAATCTTGTCTTATTAGCATTGAATGTATTTACATACTCTTGTAATGATCTAAATGCAAGGTGACCCACTCTCTTGTCTGTCACATTGTTTGTCAATCCAAAGAAAAGAAATATGTTAGGCATACTTAGTACTGCTGAAGGAGCCTGTGGTGCAACTCTTGATCTTGGTGTGACAACAGTTGTGTTTGTTTTGAATGTAATTTGTGCAAGGGTGCGTAGATTAGCTGAAGACGGTGTAGCATCAACAAACTTATCAGCTGTAACCGCCGCATTTAACTTACTCACCAAGTTCTTGTTCACGTTATTGAGGAGTGTAGCATAGTCAGTGAACTTCTTGTTTACATATGCGTCTCTTACTGATGCATAGGTTAGAGCTACTATGTCTATTCCATAGTATGTCTTCTTGTATACATTAGGCTTCCTTGTATTGTCTGCATTACATATATAAGTCTTCTCCTTGGCTTGTTTTAAACCTTCCACTTGGTATGTGGCAAAGGTTAGAGTTAGGTTGTTTATTGTATCAATGTAGCTATTACATGTTGTGGAGGGAGTGGTTTCTGTATTACACGACGCACTGTTATACATTGCTATCATATCCTTAATTTGAGTAGTCAAGAGATATGTTATCTTTGTAGTATCAGATGCAATGTTTGCGTATGCAAAGCAGGAGTCAGGGAGCATGGAGACACCGAAGCCAGCAAATGGAGTTATGTAGTCTCTTCCTGAGGCTCCGATGATGTATGCGGAGGAAGTTGCAAAGGATTGAGGTGATGGAGGAGTTTGTGCTTCCGTGTGGTTAGTAAAAGATACAGTAGTTAGAATAGCAAGAGTAGCTATTAGTAACTTGATCGTTAATCTGTTCATAATTTATTTATTTGTTTATTAAAATTAAACCACTCTTTAGGGAGTGGTTTAATTTTAGCACAGTATATAGTTTTGGGGATGGGATGGGTTGGGGATAACTATTGTGCACTAAGCACTTGGATTTATTGTAAATAGATAATGTGGCAAGTATAAATAATAATTGTTGGATTGATTTTCAATTAATTGCTATAATTTATTACATGAACACAATTATTACTCTGACGACAATTCAGCTCGTTGCGATTGCGCTTGGTGCAGCGGGAGCACTTATAATAGATTTGTTTTTTATTACATCCTTAAGCCACAGTAAATTAAGACCTCATGAAATCCTTATGGTTAGAAGATTAAGTCTGCTAAGTATAGTATCAGCATGTTTTGCGATTTTCATTCAAACCCTAATATTATTTTCTATTCAAGCCTCAATTCTTGAAAATTTTATTTCATTTTCATTTATAACAATCGTCTTTACCATCGCTGCACTAATTTGCTCCATCACATTAAGAAAGATTCACATCCCTGCACTACTCCGACACCAAAAAGATCACGCCCACCTATCAGATCACCACCTTCATCACGGAGAGGAAATTGTTTTAATCTCTACCATCTCAACTGTCTCGTGGATTATTGTTTTAATAGTTTACGCGGTTGCACAAGATGGCAATTACAGCGGTCCATATCCCTTCATTATCGGTTACATAATATTTGTAGTGATTATGTCAGTCTTGACAAAGATGATTAAAAGACACCTGTTGGATTCTAGAAAACATAAGAAGAACTAATCCGCTGTTATTGTTAGGCTTTATATTTGGGCAAAAAAGATGCTCCAAAAACATCTTTGTTATACACAGCTTGTGAACAGCTTTTGCTCTGTTTTGGGCTTTTTCCTGTCAAAACTTATTTTTAATTTTGTATGTGTATGTTAAAATTGGGACACTATGGCAACAGACACAAACACATACAGCGGAACATATAAAAAGAGTGGTTATGGCTCCCAAAAGGTGGAGCCTTTTCACAACAGAAGAGAACTGCGTGTTCCGCCACACAGCATTGAAGCTGAACAAGCCGTGCTTGGTTCTGTCATGCTTCGACAAGAAGCCATCATAGACATTTCAGATCTCATAAAAGCAGAATCATTTTATAGTGAAAAACATAGAATGATTTTTCTAGCAATGCTTGAACTATCAAGCAAGCATGAACCAATTGATCTTCTCTCCGTTAGATCCAAAATTGAAGAGCAAGGTATACTTGACCAAATTGGTGGAGCGAGTTACTTAACAGAACTTGTCCACTCCGTTCCATCTTCTGCAAACATTGAGCACTATGCAGGACTTGTTAGAAAGAAGTTTATGATGAGAAACCTAATTGGAGCTTCTGAGTTTATTTCTCAGCTTGGTTTTGATGAACAAGGTGATTTGGATGAAATCCTAGACCTAGCGGAAAAGAAGGTCTTTGAACTTACAAACGTTGGAAATGCTAAAAAGTTTACAGATCTTAAGAGTGCCCTTGAAGATACCTGGAATCATATCGATAGACTTCACAACGCTCCAGATGATCTTCGTGGTGTTCCAACGGGCTTTAAAGACTTGGATAATAAACTAGCAGGCCTTCAGAAATCGGACTTAATAATTCTTGCCGCTCGTCCATCCGTTGGAAAGACATCTTTTGCGTTAGACATCGCTCGTCATGCTGCTGTGGAGTGTAAGGTGCCAGTTTGCATCTTCTCACTGGAAATGAGTGCACAACAGCTGGCACAAAGAATGCTCTCCGCGGCGTCTCGTGTTGATTCGTGGAAAATTAGAACTGCAAAGAATTTAAATGATAATGACTTTGAAATGCTTCAACTCGGTCTTGGAAAACTAAATGACGCGCCAATTTATATTGACGATCAGGCCGGGAACAATATCGTTAAAATGAGGAGTTTTGCAAGAAGAATAAAAGCTGAAAAGGGCTTGGGGCTTATCATTGTTGATTACTTACAACTTATGTCTCCGACTGCTGCCAAAGGATCAGATAACTTGGTCCAGCAAATTACAGAAATTTCTCGCTCCCTTAAGCACCTTGCGAGGGAGATGGATGTACCAGTTCTTGCCCTCTCACAGCTCTCTCGTGCGGTTGAGCAGCGTGGAGGAAAGCCAAGACTGTCTGATCTTCGTGACTCTGGCTCTATTGAGCAGGACGCCGATGTTGTTATGTTCATTCACAGAGAAGATAGATATAAGGAACATAATGAACGAGACGGTATTGCTGAGATTCTAATTGAAAAGCATAGAAACGGTCCAACTGGAGTTATTAATCTTAAATTTGACGGTGAGCATACATCCTTCATCTCAATTGAGAAAAGTGACTTTGGGGATTTTGCTGATCATATGCAGGGATAAGTGATTTTTAAGCGTAAAAATCACACCCAAATCGTCCGATTTGGTCAGCAGATTTTGGTGCAGAATTAAGTAAAATATTAATCAACAAACAAATAAAATGGACGCCTTAGATAAATTATCAGAGATATTCAAAAGATTTCCCGGAATTGGCCCCAGGCAGGCCAAGCGTTTTGTATATCATATTCTGCAGGAGAATGAAGAAGATACGGCGGAGTTGATAAACGCCATCGGAAATATTAAACGAGGTATTTCTATTTGCGATAAATGCTATCGCTACTTTGAAAACAAAAATAAGCAGGCCATTGTCCCCTGCCCAATCTGCTTTAGCAACAGCCGTGATCAGGGAACATTAATGATTGTTGTGAAAGATATTGATCTCTTAGCTGTTGAGAGAAGTAAGGCTTACAATGGTTTATATTTTGTCCTAGGAAACACGGTACCAATTTTAGATGAATCACCTCACAAGAAAATCAGACAGGGTGAACTACTTTATAGGATTGGAGAGTTATGTGGAGTGAAAGATGGCGATGTAAGAGAAAAGGAATCCGAAACAATAGAAGAACTATCTGAGGAGTTAAATTCTCTCTCTAAGGCACATGAGTCCGCCAAAAAAGTGAGCCCACTCAAAGAAGTGATTATTGCAACCAGCGTTAATACAGAAGGAGAACACACCGCATTTTATCTCAACACCCTCCTTAGACCATATGTAGAGAAATATGGATTTAAAATTACAACTCTCGGGCGAGGTCTTTCAACGGGAACAGAATTGGAGTATTCCGATGGGGATACGCTGAAGAGCGCGCTGGAGAATAGGCATTAGTTGGAATAAATTTTTTAAAAAATAACACCATCCGAAGATGGTGTGCCCCAAAGAGTTGAACTTCGGTAACGGTTTGCAACCGAGTGGAGGATACCACTATTAGATGACTACTTGATTTTACGGACCAAGAGGAAAAGCGTAAGGGCTATCGAACGGCGGTTGATAACTCAAACAACTGTAAACCAACACGAACGCAAAAAGAAGTAAGAGCGTATGTTCGACAGGGTGTCGCCATATTTCTGTCACTGTTTCAAGAAGTTTTTTCAGTATTGGTTGAACGAACTGCCGTTTCTCAACTGGCGAATAAAACATTCTCCAAGTCGACGAGGCAACAAGCTCTCCTTTTTCTGTTTTCACTTCAATCAACCAGTCACAGTAGGCTCTACCTTTTTTTAGCGAACGGTTCGTCAAGGTGTATGAGTACTTATAGCACATACCGAGGTGAAGCGGTCGCTTCAACTCGACAGAACTATAACCCAGAGCGATTATCTCCGTGTCTTCGTCGATACGAAGGATTTTGTGAATCCCTGGTTTCGTTAAGGCAAGGACCAAGTCTCCACAACAAGCCAGACCTTTGAGGTTAGACCTATAACGCCAAGCAGTGAATGGATTGATGTGAACCTTGTTCCAGTCTCCAGTTGCGATTGCAAAAAGGATAAAACGAAAAAAGGACACGAACAATAAACCAGACTGCCAACGGAATCCAATCGGAAGACTGGAGATGTCAGATATGTTTTTAAGGTGCATTTGTGTAGCAGAGTTTTGCCCAGAATTAGGCGTAGACACATTAACACTAATTATACATGTCGTCAAATTATTTTTGAGCATGTTAGCCAAAAGAAAAACCTCAAGCTCTTAAACCTGAGGCTTCTATTGATATAAAACGCAAAGGCAGACTACGCCACTGAAACAATCTTCACCTTAAAGAAAGGTTGTCTGTGTCCAAACTTCATAGATCTTGAACGAGACTTTTGCTTGTATCTCATTCCAACCACCTTAGGTGATCTACCAATCTCTACTATCTCCCCTACTACCTTAGCTCCAGTTATCATTGGTGCCCCAACAACTGTCTCAGTTCCATTATCCTTAAGAAGTACGTCTGTGAACTCTACCTTCTCTCCTACAGCGTGTTCTCCCTTAAGTATTTCCATACTGATAATAAGTCCTTCAGAAACTCTGTATTGTTTTGCCCCAGTTTTAATAACGGCAAAAGCCCCCTCTGAACTTGCGATTTTTGGTGATATTTTATTAGTTATAGCCATATGGATGTAGAGTATACACTACGAG
>CAJBHC010000065.1 GCA_903952785.1 uncultured bacterium
ATAAGTAGAGATAACGTTATTTAATGATTCACTGGCCGAAATATCAGACATAATTCTAGGACAAGAATTATTGTTTTTTAGTGCAGGGAAAAGCAATGTAGCTGTTTTACACCTTGAATCTTCAGAAGTTGTACAGGAAAGTATAAAACCTTTATAATCAGATGACATGGCAATGGGTGCAGATACAGCTATGGTCACTGGTTTATCTACGAAAGTATAAGAGCTTAAGTATTTTTGCAGTGAGGATTTCATAATCGCGCTGTTTGCTTTTATTGAATTATTCATCTTACACCCACCACTTTCAGTGTATTCACCTATACAAGTGAATGTATTTGCTTGTCCGTTGTCTGATGGATAATATCCGTTGTCTTGCTTAAACTGTAATAATGCGTTCAATACAACCCTATAATCAGCAATTTGTTTTGTGTTTTCAGCTTTTGCCTTGGCAGTCGTAAGTGATCCTAAAACCACTGCGCTTAGTAAGGAGATGATTCCGATAACCACCATTAACTCTATCAATGTGAATCCTTTATTGTATATAGTTTGTGGTTTTTTCATGGATTTTATCTTTTATCAATTATTCTGATTATCAAATATTTTGTGATTAATATACTCCTCCGCTTCTTTGTCGCTTAAAATATGTTTTCCTTCAAGAGTAAAAATAACCCTATATTTAATTGCCGGGTTTAATATTGAAATTGTGAAAAGTATTCCTGCGGTGAAGGAAATTATTGCAACACTTAGAAGGAATTTTTCTGCTGATCTTTCTGTTTTGCAAATTCCGCTTTTAACTAATCTTTGAGTAAAGGATAGTCTTGTTTTTGGGCGAGTCTTTAAATAAGAGGCCCTACTGGAGTTTTGGGGTCTGTAGTTGAATTCATCTTCAAACTGAATTTTACCCGACATTGTGTTTATATTGTATCATCTTATCTTTTTTAATAAAAGAGAATCCCCGGCCTGCTTGGCTGTGCAGTCCGGGGTCCGAGGCTATGGGGTTGAGTTGATCACCTTCTCCGCCTCAGGAGAAGAGTGAATCCGACGAAGGCGAGGAGGGCGGATCCCAGTTCTGGGATGTTTGTCACCGTCGCGATTGACGTCACTGGGGGTTGTTGATCTACAAAATTGACCGACATGGTCAGGGTCCACGTTTCTCCGAAGCCTATCGGTAGAATGAGTGGTGTAGTGGGGTCCAGAGTTGCCAGGCCGACCAATATTCCACCTTGAGACATGGGGCCTGAGAGATAGGAATTCGGACCATAGGATCCGATCATATTCCAACTGCCCCCAAGAATGTACTCAGAATAGACTTGGTGCGACACGACAACGCCGAGTGCGTTGGCGATATCAACGGTCATACTGTTTGGGTAAAAAAACCCCCCTTCAGGGTCGCTTATCTTTCCCGACACGTATACTGGATCGCCGGTCGAGATGTTGAGCGTGTTGTTGACGTTGTTGTCAAACGCCTCGTCCCATGTGATTGGGTCTGGGCTGACATTGATCATGAGGGTGACGGCCCCCATCGAAGTACACATCATCGCGATGAGCACCAGAATAGATGCCAGCGCTGAGAGCGCGAGGCTTCTTTTGGGATTCATAGTTGTTGGCTGGTTGGTTTGGGGTTGTGACTCTCCTCTGCGTATTTGCACAAGGCGAGTCAGTAAGGTCTCCTTCGTCAGGATGGCGTCAAAGACCTTATTACACTAAAAGACTACTATGCTTTATTTGGGATGTCAAGAGCGACGCTGGGGTCTTAAGGTGTTGAAGTATTGACGATTTTTTAGGGCTTTATTCAGTTGTTTTTCATAAATATCCATTAGACTTTTATAGAAATATTATCCAAACCAAAACACCTCCTTGCGGAAGTGTTTTGTGAACCATAAATAGAAAATTGTGGTGGCATATCGATGTGTATGGTTGTGCGGCGTGTAATACGCCCCCATATTTTTGATGCCACTCGGCAAAGCGCGGACGCTAACCTAGCACATCGTACAATTTTTCTTGTGAGTGAAAATTTCAACAAGAGCTGAAAGACCAACTAGAACGTAAACAACATTTGTAACATTTCCTGCTCCAAAGATTGTTGTAACTAGATTAAAGTTAAATGCCCCAACTAATAACCAGTTCAAACCTCCTATTACAAGAAGAATGAACGTAACTATGTGTAATGCTTTCATATTTTTATTGTTAAATTGATAATATAATAATTATACCATTTTTAAAAAATAAAAGAGTTTTTTCCACAGACGTGGATTTGTGGGGGTACGAGTGTATTTACGTAAGCTGGTCAGTCAAATTATTTATGTAATTTTATAAACTGCCATATTTTATGCATCAGTCTTCTTGTTATGAAGAAATAGGGGACAGGGAGATGATTAATTTTCCAAACCATTCTTTGTTCTCGCCAGCCAGTAATTCTTTGGCTTAGGCTGCTGGCACTTGTACCGCCGTCTCTCATTGTTACTAAGATCTCAGGCAAATATTTTACTTTTATTTTATAAATTTTTAGTAGACGAAACGTTAGCTCGTAGCAAGCTGAAATTACAGTGGTTGTATCGAAAACCCTATTATCCTTTTCTATAAGTTTTTCGTAAACCCTTCGCGCGACAAAAAAAGTTGGATGAGGAATACTCCAGCCCCAATTTAGATTCTCTTCTCTATACTCTCCAGCTTTCCAATATCGAGTCTGCTTAGTAATATCGTCATTCTGAACATACATTAGGTCCCCATAAATTGCATCAATTGTTGGGTTGGATTCAAAAGCCTTCAGAACTTTTTGCAGAACAGTGGGGCTGTGATAGAAATCGTCGGAGTTTATTATACCCACGATATCACCAGTTGCTAGTTTTATACCCTTGTTCATCGCATCAAATATTCCGTGGTCCGGTTCAGAAATTAGGCGGATATTTAGTTGGTGTGAGTTCTGATAACGTTCCACAATTTTGATTGTATCGTCAGTGGAAGCTCCATCTATTATTATATATTCTAAATTTTGCGCCAACTCTGGATAGTTTTCAATTTGCTCTAAGATGCTCTCTATTGTGTCAGATAGAGTTTTTGCGGAGTTGAAGGTGGCGGTGATGAGGGTGAGGTGGGGCATGCTATTGATAGGTTGCCAGCACGGCGTCAGTGTTATCCAAGTTAAGCTTATTAATTGATTGTAATTTGTAATTCAATAAACGTAATAAATTCAAACACTCACTGTGTACTTTTTTATTGTGAGTCGCTAAAAAGATGGTGGGGTGGTATTTTTCTAACATTTTTTTTGCACCGTTTAATACATCAAACTCAGATCCTTCGACATCAACCTTCATTAGATTTGGAGGTAATATAATTTTGTTATCCACCAGACTGTCTAAATCAAAAGTTGGTACCAATAATGCCCCATGCTTTTTAGATAGTGAACCTGTCGCCGCATGGTCGCCATCGTCAAAATACATGAGATCCATTTTATTCGATACTGCCCCTGAAACTACTGTTGAATTTGTACATTTGTTAATTTCAATGTGTCTTTTTAGATAATTCAAATTTTTTGGTGCTGGTTCAAAAGCATAAACCTTACCAGTTGAGCCAGTTAATTTCGATGCTATTAAAGAGTAAAATCCCACGTTGGCACCGATATCAAATACAACATCGCCCTCTTTGATCTTACTGGCAAATAATATCTGTTGGTCCTTTTCATATGTTCCAATCCAATAGGTATTAACCCCTGATCCTTTTATCCATTTTAGGCCCTTCAATACTCCTTGAAAAATAGGCAAGATTGTAGTTTTCGGAATTAGCTTCAAGGAAAATCTGAGTGTTGTGCCTACAATTGTTTTATTTGAAATTTGTGAGAAGTCTAACATATCATTTATTTTATTTATTGATGATTCTTTTTATAATCTTTCCGATGAAAAATCTCCAGAATGGGTAATTGTCTCTCTGTGTTATCTTATCAGATTCTACGCTTCTTTCAATTGTGGGTGGTTCCACAAGAGGGAAGTTCATATTGACTGATTTCATATTGCTAAATTTACTAACCCTTCTTGTGTGCGTTGAGTCATTTTGACTGAATCCTATATTGGTAATTAGATTCACTGAAGGCATCACCGATAAAAAGTTATTGATCAAACAAGTAAATGTCCATTGATAATCCCACGTGTCTATTTTGCCTTTGTGAACATTATCAAAAATTCCAGACCAATAATAGACATCCTTTATGTTGCTGAATATTTTCTTTAATTTTCCTTCTTTTTTAATTTCAGGCCACGAGTCTATGTTGACATCGTATTTGCTCCAGGCTCGGCGCCAAGTAGCCCAACCCCAAATGTGAGAGTATCTAGAAAAGTAATAACTATATTCATTTTTTACTTTTCCGAATTGAAAGTTGTTTCCGCTAATCATTCCAATTCTTTCTTCATCTCTATATTTCGCCAACATTTCCTCACAGAATTTGAAGAATGATTCATTAGGTAAGCAATCATCTTCTAGAATAATACCCTCCTCCACATTTTCAAAAAACCAATTTATTCCAGACGACACTCTTTTTTTGCAACCTAAGTTTATGTCTGAATAGTTTTTAAATACTTCGCAGTCCCAATCGACCAAATCAATTATTTTTCTAGTCTCTTCACATTTGGTATCTTCTAAATCCTTATTTTTCCTTGGTCCATCTGCAACAACATATAATTTTGAAGGCCTAATTTTCTTAATCTCATTAAAAACCCTAGCTGTCACATCAGGGCGATTAAAAATTATAAATAAAATCGAAGTTTTGAATCTTTCGTCCATATGAGTATATTATATGTATTTACAGATAAAGAATAGGGTGCGAACTAATAGATTTGGAGTGGGCAGTTTATTTTCTCTCATTTCCTTAAGATATAAGTCATTGTTTAAGTCCCCAAGAGAATCTCCTCTTTTCATAAAAACAGTTGAAGAAACTGGTATGTATTTAAATTTAGCTTCATGTTTATTTGCTATTCTAACGAATAAATCTAGGTCTCCACATATCTTAAATTTATTATATTGCAAGCCTCCAACTAAGTCATAAATCTTCTTGGAAAAAATAATGCTTGGTTGTACTGCGGGGATGCAACCATGTTTTAGGAAGAATTTTCCAAATCTTCTACCTTTTCCAAATTCAGTATGGTTATCCTTTGTAAAGAAATATTTCCCATCAGAATAAATAAAATCAATATTTGATTTGGTAGCCTCCGAGTACATATTCTCAAAACCGTCTTTAATTATTCTGTCATCTGAATTTACCCATGTTATAAGGTCTCCCGAAGACTCCATAAAACCCTGGTGAATTGCTCCGTACATTCCTGTTTTCTCAGTTTGATTTAATAATTTAACGTGAGGATATTTTGATATTATATCTATTGAATTATCGTTTGACCCTCCATCAATAATAATATGTTCAAAGGGTATGTCTAGAT
>CAJBHC010000066.1 GCA_903952785.1 uncultured bacterium
ACTTAAACTTAAGCCACACCCCTCTCCTTTTATTTGGTCACAAGAGTAAGGAATATATACCTCATCAACCAATTTGGAACCACTAAAAACAGCGGCATGTATTTTAAAATCTTTATACGTCCTACTTGGAACAAATTCTTGAGTCACAGCACTCATTTCACCTGTAATATTTCCGTTATATTCATATGACAAAATAGGCTCACTATCACTTGAAAGTATTTCAATTTTTAATTTACCATCAATTGGTGCGTTAATATTTGAAGCGTTATGAAAACAAGAAAATATCTCGTTTTTTTGACCAGCGACAAGTGGATAAGACAGAATTGATGGAAAATTCAGCTTAGGCATAATCACACCATCCCTAACAAATCTGATACCTAAAATTGATTTACTATCCATGTATTTTAAGACCGCCTCAACATAATAAACTGAAGCCTTATTATCTTTTACATCAATTGGCAAATAAATAGTTTTTCCAGCTTCCACTACTGCAACCTCCGTCTTTGAATCCACTTTATTTTCAACAGCCTGTGCATCCCACCTATATACGTTGAATTCTGTGACGACATTTTGTCTATCTTTTGTGGTATTTGTTATTGGTACCAATACACGGATAACGTCATTTGGGCTCACTATTGGAGGATAACTTGCAAAATGATAAAGTTCATTGTTAATCCTTACCTCATCTTTTTTAAAAAATATACCCTTATCTTGTTCACCTACAACTTTAAAGCCAGATAGTCCACCTACAACATCATCTGTAAAACTAAGGCCGGCCAAATTAAATTTATCACTAGTTATAAAATATGTAGCTATTTTATAGTTTCCACCGATGGCGTACGCTGGTATTTTCCATTGAAAATCGATTGGCATTTTTCCTTCAGCGTCCAGTGATATGCCATCCCTTACCATAAAAGTATCCAAGACATCAGGACCATTATTATCATTTACAGCTCTTTCTCTAAAAATCTTAACGAATAGCTTACCAGAGACAACTGGATATTTATTTGTATTAAGAATATACCCAGTAAAATTCATATCAGAACCAGATACTGATTGTGCGATTGTTGGTTTGACATCAATCTGTACGCCGCCAAAATGATAATAATCAGCACAATTAGCATTTGTGGTTGTGGCAAAATAATTTATATTCTCTGCAAAAACATTTTTCAATCCCAGAGGTGAGATTGACACAAATGCAAAAAGTAAAAATACTAAATAGTTTTTAAAGAAATTTTTCATACAATAATTATAAGCCAGTTTTTAAGTGGTGTCTATTATTTTATACCCATTATCATTTTCATAAATTTGTAAAAAAAAGAAGCTGTTTTAATCTTTTTATCAGGGACTTAACCATTTGGGACTATTACCAATAAATGCTACTATACCCAAATGGAAACTAACACTGTATGGGATGTAATTGTCGTCGGAGGAGGGCCGGCTGGAATGATATCAGCGGGGCGGGCGGCTGAGAATGGGGCCCGTGTTCTCCTAATTGAGAAAAATGAGACTTTAGGTAAAAAACTCTTAATAACTGGCGGAGGGAGATGTAATGTTACAAATTCTGAATTTGATGTTAGGAAGTTTTTGGAAAAGTTTAAAGATGATGGAAAGTTTCTATTCTCTGCTTTTTCACAGCATGGTGTTAAAGACTCGTTGGATTTCTTTCACGATAGAGGAATGGAAACCAAGGTTGAAAATGAACTACGAACATTTCCAGTTTCAGACAGATCACAATCTGTTTTAGATGTCCTCGTACAATATATGAGAGATGGAGGTGTTGAAATATTGTCCAATTCACCTGTCTCAGGAATTGCGGTTGAAGATGCAAAAAACGACAACGACGCGGCGGGCAAAAAAATAGTTGGCATTATTCTAAAAAACAAAAAAGTTTTACGAGCAAAAAATATAATCATTGCAACGGGTGGCGCTTCTGCACCGGAGACTGGATCAACTGGAGACGGCTTTGCATGGCTTAAGGATATTGGACATACAATAATTACCCCAACCCCATCTCTTGTTCCTGTTGCCATAAAGGATAAATGGGTAGAGAGTCTTGCTGGCATTAGTCTAACCGATATCAAAATATCCGTATTTCAAAATGGCAAAAAACAATTTTTTAAAAAGGGCAAAATCCTCTTTACTCACGTCGGAATCAGCGGGCCTACAATATTAAATATGAGTAGAGATATTGGAGATCTTTTGAAGTACGGACCAGTTACAATCTATCTTGACATATTGCCGTCTGAGGACAATGGAACACTTAATACCAAGCTTCAAGAATTATTCAAAGAGCATGATAAAAAGAAATTTAGAAACGCTATCGCAAACATTGTTCCAGCCAAACTAGCACCCGTAATTGTAGACCTGTCTTTGATTGATCCAGAAAAAGAATGCAATAGCATAACCAGAGAAGAGCGAATAAGGCTCATCAATCTTCTTAAAAACATCCCAATGGAAGCTGATAAGTTGCTTGGCACTGATAAGGCAATTATTACAAACGGCGGTGTTGTTCTTGATGAAGTTGATTTTAAAACAATGTCCTCTCGCCTATTCCCTAATCTGTATCTCATAGGAGACATTCTTAACATTGACCGTCCATCAGGGGGCTTTAGTCTTCAAATATGCTGGACAACAGGATATGTTGCTGGAAACTCAGCCGGACGTCCTGCCGAAGACTCTGCCGGACACAGAGCTGGATCGCCTACTGCTACAAAATCCTTGAAAAAATCTTAAACACTGGAGATATAATGTAGTCAAACCACCTCATCTTGTATGTCTTTGTATCAAACAAGACAGATTCTCTTTTCCAGCCTTCAATAATGTTTGAAATTCTATTTATGGCTATTTTATCATTAAAGAAAATACCTATCTCTGAGTTTAATTCAAAAGACAAAAAATCAAGATTATTAGATCCAACAATTGCCTCCTTGGAATCTATCGTCATAATCTTTGCATGATTCATCTGTGACTCGAGAAAGAAATCAACACCCAGCTTGGAGAGCTTATTCATGTAGAAATAATTCACTCTATCAACAAAATAGAAGTCTGTTGATTCTGGAACCAAGATGTGAATATTAACACCTCGCAGATGTGCCTGGTGTAATAATCCAACAAGCCAACGCTTTGGCATAAAATATGGTGTGACTAGGGTCACATTTTCTTTTGCCATAGAAAGATGATTTATATAGATTTTTTTAAGTCTAAAATTGTTTTTGACAGGCGAATGTTCAATCAGCCAATCTTTAACTTTTCTTCTAACTTTTTTGTTCCCGTTAATCTTATTCACCTTATTCTTTTTTACGCTTTTTGATACGACTGAAAAATCTCTTCCCCCGCACTCAATATATGTTTTTGCAAAAGATCTTGTAATAGAATTAACCAATTTCCCCCTAACAAGGACCGCCAAATCATTCCAGAGAGATGAATGCTGGTGAAAATTGACACCGCCAATAAAAGCTACTTTTTCATCAATAACCAATATCTTACGATGAGTTCTATGTAAGAAATAACTCAAAAATAACAACTCTACTCCTGACTCTCTAATTTCAGTAATGGTCTTTTTACTTAAACCAGAACTACCAAATGAATCCAAGATAATTTTAATCATAAGTCCAGTGCGAGCTTTTTCTTTGAGCAAGCTAAGGAAGTCAAACTCCACCATATCATCTTGAAATATATAGACCTCCAAATAGATAGACTCTTTTGCAGAAGAAATAGCTTCATACATCGCTTGCCAAGTTTTTTGTGAATTTGCGAAGAATTTATACTTCATACAATTATTATACTGTTATTATACACCAAATGTAACTTATTTAGTATGTAGAGTGGCTTAGCAAAATCACTCAGTAGATGATACAATATACTAATATGAAAAAAGGATATAAACAAAATATAGAACAGGAAACATTAGAAAATAATAATTTTAGAAAAGTACTTTATACTGGAGAACACATGCAATTGGTTTTAATGTCTCTTAAACCAAGTGAGGATATTGGAATGGAAACTCATACTGAAAATGACCAATTTTTTAGATTTGAAAAAGGCAATGGAAAAGTAGTAATTGGAGAAACAGAGTATGATGTAAAAGATGGCGATGCTGTGGTTATACCATCAGGTACAGAGCACAACATCATAAACACCTCTGACACAGAGGAGTTAAAAATGTACACAATCTACTCCCCAGCTCATCACAAGGACGGAATCGTTAGAGTGACAAAAGAAGAAGCCGAGAAAGATAGTCCAGAGTTTGACGGTGTATTAACTGAATAATTATTCATCAGGGAAGATGACCAATAATAAACCAGTATATTTTGAAAACCTTGACGGTCTGCGTTTTTTTGCCTTTTTAGCTGTGTTTATTTCTCATGCCTCACTATTCATAGGTTACAACAATGAATCTGCCTTTTGGCTTGTTATTAAGAGATATATCTTAGTCAATGGCGATATTGGTGTTTCTTTCTTCTTTGTATTGTCAGGATTTCTTATAACCTATTTACTTTTCAAAGAAAAAGATAATCACGGCAAAATATCCTTGAAGAATTTTTACGCTCGTAGAATCTTAAGAATTTGGCCAGTGTACTTTATAACACTTATTGTGGGTTTCTTTTTACTACCAATTATTGTTGGATTATTTACCACAAACGGTTCTTCAATACTTTTCACCGCTCCCTCGCTTTCCATCCTGCCCTACTATCTTTTTTTCTTGGCAAACTTTAATCTTGCATTCTTTGGTGGAGGAAGTGTAGCAACAGATGTCTTATGGTCAATATCAGTTGAAGAACAATTCTATTTAATTTGGCCTTGGGTTATCGCATTTCTTCCTAGAAAACACTTGTTAAAGTTTCTTGGTGGAATAATATTAATTTCATCTATATATAGGTATTGGCATGCAATATCACCAAATATAATTGCTTATTCAACTTTTTCAGTTATGTCTGATCTGGCGATAGGCTCTGTCTTGGCTCTTTTTATATACACCAAAAATCATACAATAGAGAAGGTTAAAAATAATCTTCGTTCTGTTTCTGGAAAAGTAATACTTTGTGTTTATACAGCTATGTTTCTATTAATCTTTGGTAGACACTTAATACTTGATGCTTTTAGTCAAAGTAATTTTGCAGGCCACGTAACTTTTTATAATATCTTTACAGCAATTATCCCCCTACTACTCGCCCTCTCCTATGCCTTTATAATATTTGAACAAAATGAATCAATAAAATCACCTTTCAAAATTGGTAATCTAAAAACAGCATCGTTTCTAGGAAGGATTTCCTATGGATTATATTCATATCATATATTTGCTTTCGTTATTGTACTGTTAACGGCGTCTGCATTGGGATTCACCACCACCTACACATCCACACTACAATGGTTAATTTTTGTCGCATTATCATTGTTGTCAGTTTTTGTCATAGCCGTCATATCATACTATGGTATAGAAAAGTGGTTCTTAAAAGCAAAACCAAAGGATTAGGTGACACGAAACGGTTAGCACCACCCTTTCTAACAACACAGTCTTATAATTAATGTTACAATATTACCAAACATGAAAGTCTCAATAATCATTCCCGCATATAATGAGGAGTCTTGTATTAAAGAATCTCTTCAATCTATTTTAAAACAAAACTATTCTGACTTTGAGGTAATTGTTGTGGATAATAATAGTACAGACAAAACATCAGAAATTGCAAAAAGTATGGGAGTAAAGGTCTTATTTGAAAAAAGAAAAGGAACTCAATGGGCAAGAGAATGCGGAAGAAGTGTTGCGACCGGAGAAATAATTGCAAATCTTGATGCGGATTGCCTACCAGATCCTGATTGGCTAGAACGCGGAGTTAAACATTTTTCCAACAAGAAAGTGGTGGCCGTTGGTGGACCATACGACTATTACGATGCCAGATGGTCATTTAGAATATTCTCCATGCTGTTTCAAAAATATATATATCGTCTATTCAATTTTCTAATGCAAAAATTACACAGCGGTGCTGTTCTTATCGGAGGTAATGTATTTCTCCGATCAGAAACGCTTGTAAAAGTTGGTGGGTACAACACAAGTATTCTATTTTATGGAGATGATACTGATACAGCCAAAAGGATGTCTAAGGAAGGAACGGTCATATTTGATACAAAAATGATTGTCAAAACATCTGCAAGAAGACTTAAGTCTCAGGGATTTTTTAAGATATCAGTAATTTATATTTACCACTTCTTTAAGACACTTTATAGCAAATAGACGCACAAAGACCCCACCGAGAATAGCCAAATATACAGGCCTTAAAGCCTCCCCCCCCCCGCTTAATTTTACATACCAGCTAAACATGTTAACATTAGGGTATGCCCAAAATTCAAAAGATGTCATATACAGAATTTAAAGATGTTTATAGTAAAGTTCCAAAATTATCCATTGAAGTAATAATATTAAAAGAAAATAAAATCCTGCTCACAAGACGTGCCATTCCACCAGGCTTGGGACAATGGCACACTCCTGGTGGAACTGTTCTTAAGAATGAAAAGCTAAATCAGACAGTTCAAAGAGTTGCCAAAGAAGAGCTTGGATTATCAGTGAATGTTGAAAAGTTTCTGGGAATCATTGAATACAATACTTACATTAACAAGTATGAACAAGGAATCAGTCTGGTTTTCCTCGTAACTCCAAAAAACAAAAAAGAAATTTTTCTGGATGGGCAATCAGATAAGTATGACTATTTTGGAGAAGTACCTAAAAACACAATCCGCAAGCAAAGAGATTTCTGTGTAGATGTTTTAAAGATGAAAATGTCAAAGAAAAATATCAAATAAGATGAATAATTCGTCATTACAAATATAAATATGCTGTACTCAATTATTAAAGCACTCATTAAAATATCCGGATCAATAGCGCTTGTTATATTGTTTATGACTTCCATATTTATAGTAGCTGATGGGTTAATAAACCATGTAGATAAAAGTGACATCATAGTAATATTGGGAAACAGAGTTGAGTTAGATGGAACACCATCACTGAGACTCAAGAGCAGACTAGACAAAGGTCTTGAGGTTTACAAAAACGGTTTTTCTCCGCTTATTTTTGTAAGCGGAGGAATTGGGAGAGAAGGATATGATGAAGCAAAAGTCATGAAAGACTATTTGGTTTCTCAAGGAGTTCCTGAACAGAAGGTTGTAGCCGACAGTAAGGGAGTGGATAGTTTTAATACCGCAAGAAATGCAAAGTATTTTATGAATGAAAATAATCTTTCATCCGTAATTGTGGTTAGTAACTACTATCATATTTCCAGAACAAAATTAGCATTTAGCAAGTTTGGAGTGAACAAAATATATTCTGCACATGCTGACTATTTTGAGTTAAGAGATATTTATTCTATCGCACGAGAAGTGGTTGGTTACTATTATTATATAGTTAGATAATTACAACTTGGTGTCTTACCTTAATTGCGCCTTAGCTACAAGCCCCTTCTTGATAAAATATCATCTTAGGAACACCAACCTTATCTGGAGTTAAAATCCCGCCCTTATCTTCCAGAACCCAACGCATCTTAACCAAGGAATCATTCTGGAATTTATATATTTCTAGTTCCTTAGCTTTTGACCCCTCAACTGTATAGGAATATGTTAACTCCAAATCAACCCCTTTTATACTGCCAACCAAATCACCGCCGTATCCATTTGTCATATCAGGCCCGTTTTGAGTTCCTGATTTTGTACCAACAACAGACCCATTTTTAATATTTAAAATAATATCCTCCTCTACCCTATAAGGCTCACTTTTTGTTGCTTCTTGTAAACGATGAAAGCAATATCTTCCATTTTCCTTTTCTATTTCCTTGGGCGAAACAACCGCTTTAACCTCTACCTCTTTTGGTGATGTGCTGTATTTAAAATAAAAAGCACTGATGATAGCAAGGATTAAAATCGCAAAGATTATTAGTGTTTTTTTCATGTTTATAAGTTGGTGATATTTAAGTTGAGTTTTTATTAATCAAACATATTATTGCTCAATAGCTCTACGGCTATTTTGTTCAATTATATTCTTTGCATTATTAGCCTGATCAATCACCTCTCGCCCTTGTTCAATTGTATTATTTCCATTTTTTTGTCCAGTAAAAACGTCTGTTTTAGCTATTATAAAAGCAATAATTACAACTCCGATTAAAAGTGATATTAATCCGATGTATCCACCATTTAATTTATTTTGTATAAAGCTCTTATTCATCTTTCTCTTTTATTTTACATTATACACCCAAACCCAAGGATGTCAGCGCATCCAAAACCTCTGGAAATTCAACATAGCCATCATTGCTAGTTAAGTGTCCCCCACCATGAATCACTATCTGTTTTCCTCCCAAGTTTTCATGTAAATGTTTTCCTGTCTCATTGGAAACATAATTATCATTATCAGAATGGATTAACGCTACCCTGTCCCCAACCATTCTTTTAACTTTTTCAAAATTAACAAAACTCTGGCAGAATCCATCTGGTTCAGGATATCCAATAGGAACAGAAAATGACGCAACCAAAACAATTCCACCTATTTTAACTTCACTTGATAGCCCTTCAAGATAACGGAGTATAGTTATTCCGCCCAAACTATGTCCAACAAAAAATGTATCCTCATCTACATCATTTAAATTTTTATTAAGATAATCAAGCCAAACATCCTGAGTTGGGTGTTTAGAATTTGGCATAGTAAAATTAAAGACTTCTATGCCTCTTTTCTCTAGTTCTGATTGAAGCCAGGGAAACCAATTAGACTTAGCGTCCCCTGCCCATCCATGAATTGTAATAACTCTTTTCATATTTGATATATTTTTTCTTATTTTACCTTGGGCTTTGATTCATCTTTCTTATTCTTATACTTAGCCAATATCCTACTTGAGACTAGATTGAATGATTTTGTAACATCCACATCAAGTTGATTAGCAAGCCTGCATAGACCAAAAAACAAATCACCTATTCCATCTTCAAATAAATCCCGATCTTCCTTGATCTTAGCTTTCATTTCCGATGAGGATTTATATCTGAGAACCTTAGACATTTCAATTAACTCCTCATGAAGATGGTCAAATTTATCAATATTTGGCTCATCAGACCACTTATTGCTTTTAGCAAAGTTTCTAACGAAGGTCTGGGCATCGGATATTTTTACTACTTTTTTACTGGCTATTTTCATTTCTGGATTATAGCACCTTGTCAATTTTCAGGCGAGCCTGTTTCTTAAACTAGTTTGATTTTGTACATGGTTTGATTAAATTATATATTTTTCCTCCCCTATTATAACAAGAGCCTGATCATCCGTTAATTCTTGCACTGGATAATCCACTCTTTTCTTAAATTCTTCAACCTCTTCTTTTTGGCGAGCGTCATCAAAGTGAGGAAAGACTGTGGTGTCTGTAAGACCAAAACCCTTCAAATCTTTTAGCCCTATTTTATTCTCATCACCATCAATTCCCCATCCCGCAATCTCAATGCTTGGCCCTGCAATTATACTACCTGCTGACACTCCAACATAAACTGCACCCCGCTCCACCTGAAGCTTAATATAATCATCAATTTTGACTTCTCGCATCTTGTCTAGAATGGAAAAGGTGTTTCCACCGCAGACGTATATAATATCAAAATTGGGTAAATCTTTTATATCAAAAGCGTCTTGCATATTAAGACTTGCTGTATTAATCCCTAATCTTTCTACCTGCTTTTTAGCCTCCTCAATATAAAATCTTTCAATTTCATTTTGGCCATAGGCAATTACCAGGGCGCTCGCTTTTTCTGGAGCGCTACCGATAATTTTTAAAAAGCTTTCAGTGATTTTAGGATTTGATAAGCCGGTTGAAGTGAGAAATAATTTCATATATTAATTATTTCTTCCACCTTGGAGCAAAAGCAATTAGCTTTGTAAAAAACCATGCTTTAAGCGGACTCATTCCACCTTTAATCATAGATTCTTTTGAAACCCTTTGAAATTCTTTTAAGTCACTGCCTTCATAGCACAATTTGCCATTTTTAAAACAAAAGGAGCAATATTTATCATTCTCTCTAACCCCAACGTCTTTACTAAATGGCATCATGCAACTTTCACAATTCCCCTTAACAGAACGCTCGCTACTTGTTTGATTATTTGTGTCCATAATGTTTATAATATTTATGTTTTATATTGCTGATAAATAATTTTTGACGATTACTATTGTGGCAGAAAAGTACTCACAAGTACTCCAATAAAGTACGGCCACAAAATTATAGCCAAGACACCCTTCCAGAATGATAGCTTGAGGAAGCCTATCGTAAAAAGCCAACCTATCATCCAAATACCTCCCAAAAAGCTATTTTGTTGTACTTTTACTATGCTCATTTTTTTATATTAGTTTGATAATTATATACCCCCCACTTGGTTAATTATATCACGATTTTCAGACTTCATGAATATAGCAAAATAAAACTAGAATGAACAACCACCGGCTTAATCGCCGGTGGTTTCTATCCTGAAGGCTAACGCCTCCTAGACGCTAGAACATTTTCAACTGCTCTGGTGGTTCGATCTGGTGGTGTTGTTGATTC
>CAJBHC010000067.1 GCA_903952785.1 uncultured bacterium
ATACGTGGAGAATCAACAACACCACCAGATCGAACCACCAGAGCAGTTGAAAATGTTCTAGCGTCTAGGAGGCGTTAGCCTTCAGGATAGAAACCACCGGCGATTAAGCCGGTGGTTGTTCATTTATATACCCACCGGACAATTACTCAATAGAGATGATATGATAATCCGCTTCCCCGGCTGGAGTTGTGAATTTAAATTTATCTCCCTTCTTCTTTCCAAGCAGAGCTTGTCCAACTGGTGACTTAAAATTGATCTTTCCAGCTGACGTGTCAGATTCTTCTGATCCAACAAGTGTGTAAACTTTTTCTACCTTACTCAAAGATGTTTTAATATGTACAACAGAACCAATCTCTACCTTATCACTGTGATGGGACTCAATAATTTGAGCATGAGTAAGAACATCCTCTATTTGAGAGATTCTATCCTCTAGTGCTGCTTGCGCCTCACGTGCTTCATGATACTCTGCGTTTTCTGACAGATCACCAAGCGCCTTAGCAAATTCAAGATTATGTGCAATTTCTTGACGCTTAACAGTTTTCAGAATTTCAAGCTCTTTCTTTAGCTCGTCGTATTTTGTTTTTGATAGATAATCTTTTGACATATTTTTTAAATAAGACGCAAAGTATAAACTATTTTTAGGGTATTGACAAGACTTAAAATCGTAAATATATAGTATTGTTCTAGGCCTATAAACAAAGCCGGTATCCAGATATAATACCTAGATTTAAATTAATTTAGTCTTTCTATCTCTAATAGGCTATTTACTGTACTGGTGCTGACATTGAGATTGGTAGGACCGCTATTATCAGTGGTGCTACTACTGGTACTACCTATATCAGTATCCACCTGAACATCTTCAACCTTAGGATGAACATGATCAACAAAATACTGTCTGGCATACACATTCATCCAATCTAACAGTAATCTCATAACTGAAGTTGCGCCATACTTTGCATCACTTGGACCTTTTTCTATCATAATCACAAAAGCGTATCTTGGTTTTTCAGCTGGCCAAAAACCGACAGACCATGAGTTAACATACTTCTTAAGAGTTCCAAGCTGAGCGGTTCCTGTTTTACCAGCCACTTTTACATAAGGAACATTCAGCGGTTGCATAGTTCCTGTTGTTACAGTCATCCTCATTCCATCTTTAACAACATTAAAATAACCAGGTTTATCTATTCCAATTTTATTTTGAACTTGTCTTTGATCTTGTAATCCAAAAGCATTCAAAATATTTTGGTTCCTCAAAATACCCTGCGCAGTATACTCAGATGTTGTTGAAGACATATTTAAAGTTGGAGTAACTAAGTATCCACCATTGGCAATTGCGCTAACTGCTCTAACTGCTTGAATTGGTGTAACCTGAAAACCGTATTGTCCGATTGCAGTGTGATAAGTATCTCCAATTCTCCAAATGTCTCCATTGAAATTTGCTTTTTTCCATTCCTGATTAGGGATTACTCCAACCTTACCTGTAAAATAATTATTCAAAATAGTTGAACCAAATCCAAACATTTTTGCATACTTATTTATTCTATCAATTCCAAGACCCTTTTGTCCTGGAAAACCTCCACCAATTTGATAAAAATAGACGTCCGAGGAAACAGCAATGGCTTCCTTCATGTTAGTCCAGCCGTGTGCCTTCCAATCCTTGAATATTGTGAACTCCCCTGGTAAATATGGATTAGGTACTTTTAGTGTACCTGTACTTTCAATCTTTTTATCAGGAGAAATAATTTCTTCATTGAGTGCGGCAAGCGCAAGAAAAGGTTTTAGAATAGACCCCGGAGTATACAATCCATCGCTAACTCTATCTAGGAAAAGATTAGAGCTATTTGATAAGTATCCATTAATCTTTTCAGCGTCCTTTCCATCAGTCATAACGTTACTATCATATTCTGGAAAAGAAACACTAGACAATATTTCTCCAGTATTAACATCCATGATCACCCCCGCTCCGCTTTTAAAACCAGCCCTCCCTGCGATGTCCTTAATAGACGCATAGAAGGCTTCTTGCAATTTAGTATCAACAGTCAATATAAGGTCTGAACCCTTAACCATCGGCTTAATAAGGCTTCCTGGGTATGCTTTACCATGCACATCAGTCTCCACTATCTTAATACCATTTTGACCAAGCAGGTCATTATTAAAATACTTCTCAACCCCATCTGCCCCCTTAAGTTCTGTATTATAGTAAAATCCGGATTTATCTTTTTGTGGATATTTTATATAACCCAATAAATTGTGAGTCCCAGGGTTTTCTCTATATGATCTTAAGGAGAATTCATTCTGAGTTTCATCTATCTTATTCCATGCCAAAAGCCTTCCATACCTGTCCATTATCGCTCCACGCTCAGCAAAAATTAAACTATGTTCTAGGTGATTGTTTTCTGCAATTTTTCTAAATTCCTCACCTCTTATAATTTGAATATTTACGATTTGATAAACGTAAATAATTGTAACTATTGCAAATATTACGCCAGCAACAATAATGTTTTTGAGGGGAATCGCTTTCTCAATTCTCCCTTCAAATTGATCTGTGTCAAAATGTGGCAAATTAGATGAATCCAGAAAAATATCTTCTGGGTTAATTTCTGCATTTTTTGATGATCTTCTTTTTCTTTTAAACATTTTTATTACGAATAAAATCTCACGCGCTTTTTAATTAATCTTAGCACAACCGCAGTAATAGTTAGAGATATGGTAAACAATAAATGTATATGTCTACCATAGACAACAAAAAATAGATCGCTTCTGTATAATAAATCTAAACACAGTCCAACAATTATAGCTTCATAATATAAAAATGACCACGATGCTATAATCGTCAAAACTAAAGGTACCCACCAGCTGAGTGTAAAAATTGAAATAAATATAACTAGATCGCTATAAAATCTTTTTGACTTGAACATATCTTAAAGAGTTCATGTTAATTGGGCTTTTAAAATATAATTGGGAGTAGGCTTCACCCTCGCCAGAATCAACAACCTCAACTGCACCAAGTAGAATTGTTTCAGTTGAAGGCCAAATTACTGGATCCCCAATCTTAACTTTTATATTTTTGGGTAATTTAATGTAGTAATTCCCACCCCCTCTACCTTCAACGACTACTGGGTTTGAGAAATCCTTACTTTTCATGTTAGCTGTACTTGTGCTGTTACCAGAATTATCCTTCATTCCTTCAACTGGTGAATTAATTAATGCATCAATGTTTTGTCCAGCAGATGAAAACAATGTGACAGTTGAAGTATGATCTGAAACTGCGGAAATTAGTCCGATAGCATATAGCCCATCAGAGAAAACCATGTCTCCCTCAAGGATATCCTGATCAGATCCAACATCTATGACCAGAGAATCAAAGGGCGTTCTTGGCGGACGCTCTATTACGCCAGCTAGGGTCATACCAGAGTCATCTGGAGTCTTACCAAGCAGGGATCTTAGATATTCGTTTTCAGTTTGCAGAGATTTAACAAGAGCTTGCTCCACTAGGTTTCTTGGAACAAACCTTGGTTCATTTGAACCATTAACAACATAAGCTCTAATATCTTGGAAAACACCAGACAGAGCATTACCTGCAAATATATAAAGCAAAACACAAATAGCAAATAAAACTAATAAGCTAACAAACTGCGTTTTACTAAACGTTTTTTTTGAATTTGAATTAAATTTATTTCCTTGTAGGTAG
>CAJBHC010000068.1 GCA_903952785.1 uncultured bacterium
ACTTTGCTCGAACCTTATGTTCATAGGATGCTTTTTGATTTTTGTTTGCCATATATGGTTAGATTACTGGATAGTTACCCTTTGTCACCCCAATCCATCCAGAATGTCACCCCATATGGTTAACTATACAACGGTTTACAAAACATGAACCTTTTGATATGATTCTTTGTATCAAGCAACGGGGCCTACTTGATACAAAGAAGGAGGCCGGTCTTGAGAAACATTCCGCGGTAGCTCAGTGGTAGAGCAGTTCGCTGTTAACGAATTGGTCGTAGGTTCGAATCCTACCCGCGGAGCATTAGAATAAAAATATGCCAGCTCGTCTGGCATATTTTTATTTCTAACTGATCCGCAGATAAGGGCTCGAATTTCGAGCCCGAAGGGCGAGGGGCGAATCCTACCCGCGGAGCCTCGTAAAACATCCTTATTTTGTAAGGGTTTTTTTGTTTACCTTATAGACGGTTTGAACCTGTGATATAATTTCTATTATTAGCTTCAATTATGAATTTTATAATTATGAAAAATAAAGGAAAAGTTTTTGTAAACACTGTATTTTGGGGATTTATTCTTTGGTTTTTTGGTTATGTCTTAGGATTTGTATTTTTTGCATTTGTTCCAAAGGATTTGATTGGTTGGTATATTATGCCTATTGCCGTTGCTTTTACTCTTTGGGTTTTACTTAAGAAAATTAAGAGAGAAGAGTTTATGTGTTATTTTGGATTGGGCCTCATCTGGACAATTATGGCAATAGTCTTGGATTATGTTTTCTTGGTCAAACTACTCAATGCAACAAACTACTATAAACTTGATGTCTACATTTATTATATTCTAACTTTTGTATTGCCTTTGATCATTGGATTGTATAGATTTAAAAAAAAATAGATATGAAAAAAGCTGTAACAATCTTAACTATATTAGTTTTACTAATCTTAGGATTTGGAATATTTAAATTTAATTTTACCAATGATGATATTTATACTGAAGGTGGTAAAAAAGTTGATGACATAAAAGAAGCCAAAGGCACAATTCTATCAGAAGCTGAAGCTCGTGTTATTGCTGAAAAATCTTGTGTTAAGGGAGGCGAAGTATTGGGTCGTGGCGTTTATAATGAAAACTCTAAAACTTGGTGGTATGATGCAAATTTAAATGCAACACATGAAGGATGTAATCCAGCTTGTGTAGTTAATGAAGAAACAAAAACAGCTGAAATAAATTGGCGATGTACAGGGTTAAAGGAACAAGTTGCCTGCACGATGGATGCAAGACAATGCCTCGATGGTTCTTATGTTGGGCGCACTGGTCCTAAATGCGAATTTGTCTGCCCTTAATTGTACTCATTTAACACCATGCCGTGTTCTGAGCTTTTAATTTAATAGTCGAAGACAGCCTCGAACTTCCACATACCAATATTCATTAATTTTGATATAATTATTAAATCATGAAAGACATTACACTTCACGCCGCATGGCTTATCAAGGCTCCCATAAATGAGGTGTTTAATGTGATGACTGACTTTGAAAAATTTCCTGAGTATTTTCCAAAAGTTGCAAATTCTATACAGATTATAAAGCGCGAAGGAAATCATTTA
Organism: uncultured bacterium; assembly: GCA_903952785.1. Classification (GTDB taxonomy): domain Bacteria; phylum Patescibacteriota; class Minisyncoccia; order Phycocordibacterales; family CAIZLB01; genus CAIJKW01. The sequence goes on from CAJBHC010000068.1 coordinate 1,589, forward strand.
GAAATGGATGCGGTAGCCAAATCATTTGGTCAAAATTTTCCAGTAAAAATGAAAACAGATATTCTTCCTGGGAGAGGATATGTCTCAGATAATGAAAGTCCTAGTTTTGGAACTTCAGGACATGAGGAATTTCTGCTATCTGAAAATGCAGAAGGGACCATAATCAATTACACTTATCAAGTCTCAATTCACAAACGTTGGCTCCGTGTAGTTGCAAGGCCGCTCATTGGTTGGTTTTCTATGAAATTTTGGGAGAAGGCTGTTATAGATGAACTTAGGAAGAGGCTTGAGAGATAAAACCCTGAAGCACCCATGTCTTTGTGTTGTGGATCATTCTTTAAACTCTGAACATGCTAGAATAATTAGGTGAGTCCACCCAAAGAAACCAACAATAAAATAAACACCGCCAAATCCAGCGATGGGACTATTGTTAAGGCTGGCCCAATCGTCAAAAGGGAAAAGGTTATCCTCCACATAGATGGAGACGCCTTTTTTGTTGGAGTGGAGATTGCCAAGAACCCTAAACTTCGTGGTCTTCCTGTTGTTACTGGAGAAGAGCGGGGAATTGTCTCCGCACTTTCATATGAAGCTAAGGCACTTGGAATAACTAGGGGAATGCCAATATTTAGAGTGAAGCGAGAATTTCCTAAGGTCAAAATTTTACCCGGAGACTACCATTCATATGTAGAATATTCTACTAAGATGTTTGATATTGTCAGGAGATATGTTGACGATGTTGAAGAATACAGTATTGACGAATGTTTTGGAGAATTGACGGGGCTTGATAAACCGCTTGGCATGTCTTATAGGCAAATTGCGGAAAGAATTAAAAAAGAAGTTAATGAGGAGTTGGATTTATCTGTTTCCATTGGTCTTGCTCCAACAAAAGTTCTTGCAAAAGTTGCATCAAATTGGGTAAAGCCAAATGGCTTGACGGTGATTGAAAGCGCGCTGGCGGTAGATTTCTTACAAAAAGTTCCCATTAAAAAAATCTGGGGTATCGGCCCAAGAACCGCAGAGCTTTTGAATAGGAAGGATATAATGACAGCAAAAGATTTTTACGATAAAGACATTGCTTGGATTAAATTAATTCTTTCAAAACCATATGAGACAATTTGGCAGGAGCTACATGGGATTTCTGTGATGGAAATAGATTCCGCTCCAAAGACGGTGTATTCATCGGTTCAAAAAACTCGCTCATTTCACCCATCGACAAATGACAAAACTTTTCTATGGTCGCAACTTTCAAAGCATATTGAGGACTCTTGCAGGAAGGCGAGACATTTCAATTTGGTTCCAAGAAAGTTCTCAATTTTTCTAAAGACCAAGGATTTTGAATTTGTAACAGCTTTAATTTTATTGCCCTCACCTTCAAACTCTCCTGAGATTTTGCTTCCTTTAGCTCACGCTCATTTTGAAAATATTCACAAAAAGGGAGTGCTATATAGAACAACTGGGGTAACTCTTTTGGACTTAATGGCGGACTTTGTTCCGCAGGATGATTTGTTTGGAAGTAACGCTCAGGCGTCAAAGTTTGAAACGATACATAAGCAGATTGATTTATTGGAAGAGAAGTTTGGTAAAATTGTCATATACCTTGGATCAACTAAAAATGCCATTGATCACAAGGCTCAAGATGGCGGGACAGACTCTGAGGATTTGGATAAGAATTTGTTGTTTTTGTGATTCAGCAGACGATTCAGCGGAATCGCCACGGGGCTCACCTACTGGGTGATTTTTGGTTGTATTACTAGATTGTTTTTTTTGATTATATTGTTTAATATTAAACTAATGACTAAGAACGTACTTTATAATTCAATAATTGCTATTTGTTACTCCTTAATTCAGTTACCTTTATATCTTGCTGATTGGCCTGGACGTCAAAATCTTGGTGAAAATATATTTGTGAATCCATCAAATTCATTTTATGTGCAAATTACTCTTTTTATAATCCACATAGTTGTATTATTAATTGTAGTATCAAAAGATATTTTAAACGAAGACTATTCTAAAGCATGGAAAGATATTGTCATCATATGTATCGTTTCAATATTAGCTGTGGGTGCATTTTTACTATCTTATCTTTTAATCTTCTTAAATAGCCCATTTGATGGCTAGAATTATGTACCTGTTAAATATTTGTATAGGTAGCAAATTTGGACAAGAATTTGCTGTTTCTGTGAGTCACGATCTATAGTCCCCAATCTTGCGGAATTTAATAGTCATGTTATCTTTTAATTACTACTTATCTGTAAGTTGGCACTATACAACACACGCGCAAAGGTACAGTTGTGTGTTTTTATTTTATTAGATAGAGCTACCACCCTGATTTTATGATAGGATAATATTATATGAAATCATCTATAAAACTAACATTGTCACTTTTGCTTGCGTGCTTGCTTGTAGTGCTCGCTTTGCCTTCAGTTTCTTCCGCGGCGACTGGGGTGGGGACAGGGAATGAAACAAAGAAGGCAACTCCAAAAACCTCTCAAAAAACCCCGCTTGTATATTCTGCCTGGATTCCATATTGGTCAAAAACCGCAGGTGCGCAAGATGCCACCGCACACATTTCACAATTTCAAGAACTAAGCCCTTTTTCATATGAGGTAAAAGAAGATGGAACAATCACAGATCAGATAAAATCAACACAAGCTCCATGGCCAGACCTCTACGCAACAGCAAAATCAAAAGGTGTAAAAATTATTCCAACAATTATGTGGAGTGATGCTGATTCAATCCATACAATTTTATCTGGCACAACAACAAAGCAATTTCACATAGATCAGTTAATGAAGATTGCAAATGCTACGGGGACAAATGCTGTTGATGGTATTGATATTGATTATGAAAGTAAGTGGGCCATGACCGCGCCATACTTCTCAGATCTTCTTAAAAAATTGGCAACAGAACTTCATTCGTCAAAAAAGATCCTCGTTTGTACGATAGAGGCCAGAACTCCACTTAGTGCAAGATTTGTAAAGCCTCCAAAAACAATGGAGTACGCCAATGATTACAAAATGATAAATAAATATTGCGATGAAGTCAGGGTCCTCGCATACGATCAGGAAAATGTTGATTTGCAATTAAATAAGTTGAGCGGTAAGGGTCAACCTTATATGCCAATTTCAGATTCAAGTTGGGTTAGAAAAGTTTTGAACGAAACTATTAAAACAATCTCTCCAAGCAAAATATCTTTGGCGGTTGCAACGTATGGTAGGCAATATGAGATAACAAGAAAGAGTTCTGCGGTAGATTCATCCTTTACCTATAATAGAATTGGTAGTTTAACTTTTGCCGAAGCGATGGCTCTAGCTTCATCGACAAATAGCACTTTATCTAGAAATTCAGCAGGGGAGATTGGCTTTACTTATTCAAAAGGCACTTCAACTAGGATGGTGACAATAAGCGACGCCGTCTCTGTGGCTGACAAAATAAAGATTGCAAAGACTTACAAATTAAAGGGAGTTGCGGTTTATAAGGTTGATGGGGTGAGCGATCCAAATTTGTGGAGTGTGTTGGGGAAGTAGGTTTGGGAGAGGTTGGGCGGTAGTTTGTTTTTATCTCTCAAAGTATGATAAATTATAGGTGATCGCAAGATCGCTAAATCTAAAGCTAAGGGGCCCCGCAAGGGGTCCTTTGTTAATTTTGTAAACCACCAGCGTCAGCTGGTGTGTGCGTTTGACGCGTAGCATAATGAATAAGCCACCGAAGGATCTATTAACCCCCTTCAGTGGCTACATCATTATGACAAAGCGATA
>CAJBHC010000069.1 GCA_903952785.1 uncultured bacterium
ATATCTCACCTGTTGCTCCAACCACACAAACTGTCGCCACACCCACTACTCCATCATCTCACTCCTCTTCTGGTGGCAGCACACAAAGCCAAGTTAACAACCTAATTGCTATGGGTAACTATACGTTAGCAAGGGAGATAGCAAAGCAGTATGGAATCACTATACCTTCAAATACACTTCCACAAACTACAACCAAACCAAATCCAACAAACTCAATACTCTCATCCTCTTCCTTCACCCGCAATCTCAAGCTTGGCATGAAAGGATTAGATGTTAAACTCCTACAGCAATTCCTAAACACTCACGGCTTCCCAGTATCAAAGAAGGGAGTTGGATCAAAGGGAAAAGAGACAACAAAGTTTGGTCCTGCTACAAGAAGTGCATTAATTAAATATCAAAAGGCAAAGAAGATTACACCCGCATCAGGATATTTTGGAGCTAGGACAAGATCTGCTTTGGCAAAATAGTGGTTATAAGAAGTTATTTACCTTCCCAAATAAAATAAAGAAAGCCTCTCGCTTTAACGGGTTACCATCCTGTAACCCAACGCGAGAGGTCTTACTTCTTACTTATTAACATACCCTATGCTTAAAAATACTACTTATATTCTATGGCAGATAAAGGGCGACAGACAAGAACGGCGTGTGTTTATGTATGTAAATAAATTTATGTTATTATGAAAAACATGCAAGCTAACTCACAGATAATTATATATAAAGATCCAAACGGTAAAACACAAATAGATGTGCGTTTTGACGGTACAGATGTGTGGCTAACACAAGATTTGATGGCGTCACTTTTTGATAAAGGTAGATCCACTATTGCAGAGCATATTCAAAATATCTTTGAAGAAGGCGAGCTTTATGAAAATTCAGTATGTCGGGAATTCCGACGTACTGGTTCTGACGGCAAAGAATATCAAGTAAAACATTATAATTTAGGGGTTATTATAGCTGTAGGGTATCGCATAAAGTCTCCACAAGGAACCGCTTTTCGTCAGTGGGCGACAGAAAGACTGGGTGAATATATATTAAAAGGATTTATTGTAGATAGTGATAGGCTTAAAAATCCAGATTTACCATTTAACTATTTTGAAGAACTTGAAAGAGTGGTTTCTGATATTCGTGCTAGTGAAAAAGTTTTCTATAGAAAAATAACTGATATATATGCCACAAGTGTTGATTACGACCCAACGAACGAATCAAGTATTTTATTTTTCAAAACAGTACAAAACAAAGTGCATTATGCTATCACAGGTAATACAGCGGCAGAGATTGTGGTCCAGAGAATTGATGAGAAAAAAGATAAAATGGGTTTAACATATACACGAGGAATAAAACCAACGAAAGAAGAAGTGTTAATAGCTAAAAACTATCTGAATAAAGATGAGTTAGAACAACTTAATAATTTAGTTGAACAGTATCTTATATTTGCACAAGGTCAAGCGATGCGACGAGTACCGATGACCATGGCAGACTGGATAGAAAAGCTACATGGGTTTTTAAATATAAATGACAGGGAAATATTAAAAAATGCTGGTAAGATATCGCATGAATTGATGTGTGAAATTGCTGAACAAAAATTTGAAGAATACAGAAAGATTGAAGCAGTTAAAGATACTGACTTTGATGAAAAGATTACTGCGGTTTTGGAAGATGTAAAAAAACATAAGATGATAAAGCCTAAGAAAAAATAATGTGTAATTAACTTGCCACAAGGTATTGTAATTTTGATAAATAACTTTCCATTCCTAACAATTCCACCCCGTGCTAATATCTTGATATGAAATTATCTATAGGTATAGTTGGGATACGACCCAACATGGCCCAGTACTAGAACAGGTGACACTCCGTTGTTTAGGTGCGCCAATTAAAAATGTTTATTATTGGAGAGATAAAAGTCAAAATGAAATTGATTTTGTGTTAGAGGGAGTTGGACTTGTACCTAATCTATATGAATGCAAATGGGCATATGAGACCATAAAAGCGGATGCTCTAGAATCTTTCAGAACAATACATGGTAAAATTGGTGGTCTAGTGGTTGTGTCATTTAATCCTAAAATTGATGGGTTTGGGGTGTTAGGTAGGGTATATGGGAAAAGTTATTTGTTTAAGAAGTGGCAATGGGATATACTGTATATATTAAATAATCGATAATTAAGAAAAAAATTATGTATCTAACAAGTAGGGATGTATTTTATGAGAGAGTAAATAACTCCTCGCGAAATATAAATTTTTCATTAAAAGCCCTTGTAGTTTTATTTTGTTTCGTTTTTTTGTTTTTTGGATTGGCTGGGCAGGCGAGCGCGGCAACATATTATGTACGTGCCGATGGTACTGTGACTGCTGCCAATAAAGCAAATGCTACTTCTCCAAATGCGACTAGTACCTCATTGAATATGGCGCAGGTCAACGCAGCATCCTTCTTGTCTGGAGATCAGATCCTCTTTAGTTCACAAGGTGGAAATTATACGAGTGTTTTTACGGTGCCTTCAGGGGGTTCGGGAGTTAATAATGAAATAACTTATGCTAATGTACCAAATGAAACGCCTGTAATCGCTATTGCCTCCGGTTATCTTATAAACACTAATAGCAAATCCGACATAATTATTCAAGGTTTAACTGCCAATTATACCGGCCTTTCCGCTTCAACTAATATAGGAATCATTATTGGTGCTGGTTCTAATATTCAATTTAAAAATATCACCAGTGATATGGGAGGGTTTGGATATAACATGTGGTCCAACTCTGTTTTGAGTGATATTATTTTTGATCACGTGACTTTAACAAATTGTAAAGCAGGCACAATAATATGCTTGCAACTTGCTGGTACAAATAACAATAATTTAAGCATAACCAATTCGACATTTACAGGTGCGTTGGGTGGAATTGCAGTTAATGGTAATTTAACTATAACCAATTCAACATGGACCGGTACACCAAGTACAATTGTGGTGTCAACCAGCTCCAACGTTGCAATTAGTAATATTCCAACGACCGGAATTTCTTTAGGTAACGTTACCGGAGGAACCATTAGTCATGTTACAGAAACTTCTGGAACAGGTTTTTATTTTATTAATTCTTCAAATATAACCGTTAATGATAGTATTGTAAGCGACAGTACTGCCAGTGGTTTTTCAGCAACAAATGGGTCCCATGACATTGTTTATAATAGATCTACTGCGGTAAGGGCGCTGTATCATGGATTTAATGCAGCAGACACATCATATAATATAACTTATAATAATTGCATAGCGGACTATAATTATCGAATAGGATTTCTTGCGGGCCAAACAACTAATAATATAACATATAAATATAACGAGGCCTCATACAATGGAACGTTAAATGTCGTGTCCGACGGTGGTGGTTTTTTACCCCACGATAGTGCGACAAATATAAAATGTTATTATTGCATCGCTCACCATAATTACAACCAAGGTCTCGGGGACGTTGGCAACGGTACAGGTAATGAATATTACAATACTCTAAATTGGAATAATGGATACGCAGTAGGAGATACTTTCAAAGGAAGTGCTGTGTCCTCCTCATCTGCAAGAAGTAATGTATATTACAGAAAAGCTGGTGGCGCTTTTATATTAAAAAACGGAATATTTGGTGGTGGTAAGCCAAGAGAAATATTAAACACTGGACCCTCTTACACGACTCTTGATTACAATTTATATAAAGCTTTGGATGATAATAAATTCTACAGTACAGACGCTAGTACAAACGTGTCTTGGTCAACCTACCACGCAACAAAAGAGCCAAACAGTTATAACGCCGACCCGCTTTTTATAAACACCTCCGGTTCATATTCCACATCAACAGATTTTCAACTCACATACCTTTCTCCAGCTATTGATACAGGAACAACTCCCGCTTGGATGACCTCCACCACCACAGACTTCTCTGGCAACCCCATCTACGGGACCCCAGACATCGGAGCATATGAATATCAACCACCATACACAATTACTACAGATCACCCACAATATTCAAGTAACATCCGAATCTATGGAGATGGTAAATACAGATACACTACAGCAACCACATCTTCTTCAACAGCTAATCTCTCTGTAACACCAGTAGATGGTTTCCCAACATACAGTGCATCAACCACTCGTCCAGAATATTTAAATATATCAGACATCACATGGGGAACAAGCAAACAGTTCACTGCTTCTTCATCAATTGCTACATCTACCATATACACAATAGGTGATCTAACACCAAACACCTATTACACCGTCAACTACAATCACAACAGTGCTGGAACAACCACTCTCGCTAGTCTCCAAGCCAATCAAGACGGCAAAATCACCTTCACCTACACTGGAGGATACTCAACTGTACTGTTTGACATCTCACCTGTTGCTCCAGTCACACCCGCTGTTCCAGTCTCTCACTCTTCTTCTGGTGGTAGTGCCTCAAACCAAGTCAGTAACCTAATTGCTATGGGGAACTACACACTAGCAAGGGAGATAGCAAGGCAGTATGGAATCACAATTGATCCACAAACACCTACACAAACTACGACACAACAAGCTCCAGCAACTCCATCAAACCTGGCTACTTCCTTCACCCGCGATCTTAAACTTGGCATGAAAGGATTAGATGTTAAACTCCTACAACAATTCCTGAACACTCACGGTTTCCCAGTATCAAAGAAGGGTGTTGGATCAAAGGGAAAGGAGAACACCAGATTTGGCCCTGCAACAAAAGCTGCGCTTATCAAGTTCCAGAAGGCGAACAGGATTACGCCGGCTATTGGGTATTTTGGATCGGTGACTAGAAACAATATTGAGGTGATGAGGTGATGAGGTGGGGAATGTTTTTAAGTTATCCACCGTATTTGTTTAAGAAGTAACAATAGGATATACTTAGTATATTAAATAACCGATAATTAAGAAAAAATTATGTATCTAACAAGTAAGGATGTATTTTACGAGAGAGAGAGAGAGAGAGTAGATAAGCCCTCACGAAATTTCAATTTTTCATTAAAAACCGTTGCAGTTTTATTCTGTTTCGGTTTTTGTTTTTTTGGATTTGCAAACTCCACAAGTGCCACAACTTATTATGTTCGAGCTGATGGTACCGTACTTGCCGCGAATAAGGTTAACGCTACTAGCCCTAATGCCGTGGGTACTGCTTTAAACATGGCGCAAGTAAATGCGGCTACTTTTGTTGCTGGTGATCAAATTCTATTTAGTTCACAGGGAGGAAATTACACATCGACATTAACAATTCCCTCCGGTGGGTCTGGAGTCGATACTGAAATCAATTACGCAAATGTTCCGGAAGAAACTCCGATAATTTCCACATCGACTGGTCCAATCATATACACAAATTCAAAATCAAACATTAAGATAGCGGGTTTCTCTCTTGTGTATACTGGATCAGCCGCAACCTACGGGGTGCGAATTCATGGTGGTTCTAACATCACAGTCCAAAACCTCTCGGTGAATATGGGCGGCTATGGCAACAACATATTTTCATCAATCAGCATCAGCAATGTATTAATTGATTCTGTGACACTGATAAATAGCAATGAGGCAGTACCGTCAATACGTATTGTTGGACCAAGCAATAGTAATATCACGATTAGTAGTTCCTCGGCAAATACGGGATTAGGAATAAATATTTCTACTACGACTAATCTTACTATAACTAATGTGACTACGAAGATGCTGAACCTCACAGGCGTAGCATCCGGAACCATTAATAATGTTTCCGTTCCTGCGGGTTCCATTAGTAATGGACTTTATTTAACGAATTCCTCCAATATGATCGTGAACGATTTTACTTATGCGGGAAGCAACTATGCTTTTAGTATTACTGGTGGATCAAGTCAAATTACCCTTAACAGATTTAATGCAGTAGCTGGGTCAGGCACTAGTATAGATGCCTCGAATAATATCACTATAAACGATAGTCACCTTAGTAATACTAGCTTTGGCTTCAGGATTAGTGTAGGAGCCCATGACATAACTTACAATAATTGCACAGTAGATCACTCTGGTGCAGACGGTTTCTTAACCCAAAACGATTCTTATAATGTTATATATAATAATTGTTCAGCGACTTATTCATCATCAGTTGGGTTTCATTCAATTGATACATCCAATAATGTAACCTGTAATAACTGTAAATCTGACTATAATGGAAGTATAGGCTTTTTAGCTCAACATTCGGCAAGTAACATAACATATTGGCATAGCGAAGCCTCTTATAACGGTATCGTAAATGATGAGTTTAACGGTGCTGGTTTTTTGCCGCATGATTCTGCTACAACCGTTAAATGTTATTACTGCATTGCTCACCATAACTATACTGATGGAATTGGTGATGTAGGTACTGGGGTGACTAATCTATTCTATAATACCGTTAGCTGGGCAAATGGGTATGCTATCGGCGATACATTCAACGGAAGTACGGTAACAACTCCGTCAACCAGGGGAAATATATATTTTAGTGGTAATAAGTCGGCTGGTAGTGTGACTATTCAAAGCACAGTCTCCGGTGGAGGCAAACCACGGGAAATTAATTCGGCGGCGAATAGTGCTTATACCACACTTGACTACAATTTATACAGTCCTCTTGATGACAGTAAGTTCTACAGTACCGATAAATTAAATAATACATCATGGTCCACTTACCACTCCACAAACGAACCAAACAGTAATAACGCCGACCCGCTTTTTGTAAACGCCTCCGGCGCATACTCCACATCAACTGATTTCCAACTCACATATCTTTCTCCAGCTATTGATAAGGGCGCAGTCTTTCCTGGTATGACCTCCACCACCACCGACTTCTCTGGCAACCCCATCTACGGCACCCCAGACATCGGAGCATATGAATACCAACCACCATACACAATAACTACAGATCACACACAATACGGAAGTAACATCAGAATATACGGAGATGGTAAATATAGATACACCACAGCAACCACATCTTCTTCAACTGCTAATCTCTCTGTAACACCAG